>DAOWID010000432.1 GCA_030641115.1 Planctomycetota bacterium
AAAAAAGGTAAAATGAACGCAACCTTCTTTACCACAAAGCCTTATGAGAATAGGCCCCTCCGGAGGCTCCCGGAAAACAAACCCAATACAAACCCAAAAAAACCCAATTTGCCGGATGACCAAATGAACGTAAATAAAGTATTGACAAAGGATTATGAAAACCTGCCACTTTGTGCACGCCGGGAAAACAAACCCAATACAAACCCAATACAAACCCAATACAAACCCAATCAAACCCAATCTCCGAAGACCCAAAATGAACGCGAACTTCTTTGCAGAAAACCAGTTATGAAAATGATCCGCAAAACAGCGAAATTTGGAATCATCATAATGCTGTCCAACACACAATCGGATTTCTCAGACAAGATATTGCAAAGAAACCACGAATTTGATAGCATAGAGCCTATGGAGGCCGTTCAAGGCAGTTTGCATTGCGGTAATTCAGGGATGTTTGTGCCTTGCAGGAGTTCTTTATGAAGCTGGGCTATTTCAAGTTTCTACTGATTTCTATGCTGGGGCTTGTGCTGATTTCCGCCTTCGGCGGGCCTACGGCGAACTCGATGACGATACAGCTTGGCTCAGGAGGGGTCGAATTCATCGTACCAGGCGATAGCTGGAAATTCTTGCGGGGCAACGAGCCGCCGAGTGATCCGCCCGGTGCGTGGAAAGAAACCGACTTCAACGACTCGCACTGGGAAGTAGGAGATAGTGGATTTGGCTACGGCGATGACGACGATGAAACGATTCTCGACGACATGCGAGGTAACTACGTTGCGGTTTACATCCGAAAGGAGTTCTCGGCATTGTCCTTATCGGGCGATGAGATTGTCCAGCTTGTGATCGATTACGACGATGGGTTTGTTGCGTATCTCAACGGGCAGGAGGTGGAACGGAAGCACATAGCCGACGGTCCCGTTAATTACGAGACGACTGCTTCTTCTCACGAGGCCGGGACGCCGGAAACGATAGTTCTCGGAACGGCGGGAGAGCTGTTGAACGACGGAAATAATCTTCTGGCCATCGAGGGACACAATATCTCAGAGGGCAGCAGCGATTTTTCACTTATACCGGCCCTGCGAACGTCGGCGGATACGGTTCGAAACGGCGAGACCTGGATTGTGGGGACGCAGATGCTGACACTCAGCGGCAAGACCGATGCTCCCGATGCGATATCGGTGATGGTCAATGGTTCCAGTGCTGATTTCAATCCTGCTGATGGTACATGGGAGGGCCAGGTTTCGCTTGCACCTGGGCTGAACACCATAACCGTAAAGGCCCTCGATGCGGACGCAAATGTTGTGGATTCGGGATCCATAGAGATCGTGTATGTTCCGCCTGCGAACCTCATCGCTGGCGAGTTGACTGAGGACGCTGCGTGGTCCGGGGCCTACATTCTTGAAGATACTATTGTCGTTCCGACCGGTATTGTTTTGAATATTGAGCCGGGGACGGTGATTCTGATGAAAAATGCGGTAGCGCTTAATGTCTATGGACAACTCCTCGCTGATGGGACTGAAAGTGAGCCGATTCGCTTCACGCACTACGGTGACGGCACAACGTGGAAGCAGATTATGTTCACTGAGGCGGCAGACAGCCGTCTTTCGCATTGTATTATTGAGTATGCCGATTGTGAAGGCGACCATAAGGACTATTACGACAACGACTGCAACGACGCGACTGCTCCGCCGTCGAGGGTGTACTTCCAAGCGGTGGTTGCTGTGGCAAGTCACATCGATATCGAAGGGTCCGTTTTTCAGAACCTTCCCGACGACGGCTCGAATCCGGAAGGCGATGCCATAGCCATTATATCGGACGACCCGGATCTGCCCGGAGAGGCGTCAGCGAATATCCGGAACTGTCGGTTCCTCGGCATTGGACAGGGCGTGCACACCCGATTCTCGTACGTACTGGTCGAGAACTGCTTCTTCACGGGGCACCACGGCGACAACGACGATGTCGACTTGTACGGAGAGAGCACTCCGCCACCTCTTATACGAAATAATCTATTCTTGAACCCGGCCCACGATGATATGATAAACCCAACGAGATGCTCGGCGGTAATCATCGGAAACGTGATCGGAGGATGCGACGATCACGGCGTGGTTCTGCGCGACAAGTGCTCCCCCGTGATGATAAACAACTTAATCTTCAACTGCAGCAGCGCCGGCATTGCGGTGCAAAACCAGTGCGATGCGCTGCTTGTGAACAACACCATTGTCAACTGCGGGCGGGGCATCAGGTTTTTTGACCACACAGGCAGGTGGGGCCCTCCGTATTGCCTCGTACCTGGTAGCGGCAGGGCCACGGTTATCAACTGCATTATATGGGACTGTCCGACGTCGATGTTGCTTACGGACAGCCCGTATCAGCAAGATCGTGGTTCTCACGTAACAGTTACGCACTGCGACATTGAAGGTGGTCAGGGCAGCATGTCTGTGTCCACGAACTCGACCGTTACATGGGGCGCAGGCAATATCGATGCCGATCCTCAATTCGTTGACCCGGGCAGCGACGACTATCACCTGAAATCCCAAGCGGGCAGATGGGACCTAAATAGTCAGAGGTGGGTCAAGGACGCCATTGCGAGCCCATGCGTCGATGCAGGTGATCCCAATTCAGATTGGACGGCAGAGCTATGGCCGCACGGCAAACGCATAAACATGGGTGCATACGGCGGCACAGCCCAGGCCAGTATGTCTCTATCGGGCCTCGGCAACATTGCCGATCTCAACAATGACGGCGTTGTCAATGTGAAAGACCTGCGCATGTTTGTCGATATGTGGGTAGCGCAAGATATGCCGCTTGCTGAAGATATCAATCGCAGTGGCCTGGTAGACTTAACTGATTTCGGAGACTTAGCTGAGAACTGGCGCTGGGAAGAATAGCTGCAGGGCTGGCTTGCGACAATTATTGGGGGATGGCTTACTTTGTCACTGCTGCTTGCTCTTTTTTGGCTCGCGGACTCACTCTTTTTGGTTTGTGGTCCTTTTTGAACTGCTGGAGCGACTGTGGCTCCGCCACTTTGCGGTAGCCCAATGCCTTTATTACCTCAAGGACCTCGGTCCAGGTTGGGAAGGGCCTCGCATTCTTTTGCTTATATTCATCAATGGCCATTAGAAACTCAAATTGTTCGTCGGACATTTGGCCTTCTTCAGCAGCTTTTCGGTCATCGGTTCTGCGTCTGCCGGGACCTCGACGGCGGTCCAGGCCTAATCGCCTGTCGACGACACTTTGCCTGCGGTCTTTGAAACTGCGACGCTCTGTGAAGTGCTCTTGTTCCATTTGTATTACCTACATTATGGCGGCGAGTTCTTGCTTTGCCGGTTTTTGGACAGCGCATATTCAAGCGGCAGGCCGGCAAGATCACACTCCCGAAAGTCGAGAGTCTGGTGGCGCCTAAAAATCGTCCTCGAACAGGTTGTGGTCGACATCACCCTCGTCTTCGTCTTCCAACGCAAAGTCATAGAAGTCGTCGTAGGCATCCTGTGACTCGATTACTACGTGTGCTTCATCGAGAAAATCCTCCGGGACCATTATGGCGATGCCTTTGCTGCTCATCGACGGGTCGAGCTGCTCCTTAACGACGGCAGGGATGTCGTTGACTCTCAGTAGGGTTTCGTACTCTCTGGCCTGCTCCAAACCGTCGACAAAGGTAACGATTACGAAGTCTTTTACTTTGGCCTGCGATTCTTGATCTTTTTTAGAACGCTTCGTCATTCTTTCTCTCCGCAACAAACTGAAGTTCTGCCGTTGCGCCGGTATTTGCTTTAGAAATCACTCGTTCAGATATATTCGTCAAAATAGTGCGCCCGGATTATTTAAATTGTCAAAAGTTATCGGTTTGAGCAAGAGTGTAACCCGCTATTGGCGGGCTGGGTTTTCATAAATCCACCTTTGCCTATCGGCCCTATGACAAGAAAAATTTAGCATTTGAGTTTTTTTTGTTGCAAATTGTCCCGGTTATCCGTAATAAGGTTGTCTTACGAATGTGCCGGGTTCAACGGTTTGAAACCGGACTGATAAGATCTAACTCTTTAACAGGGAGGATTATTTGGAATGGCAACGAAAAGAGAGTCGTTGATTGTGGCGAGTAAGGTGAGGGCTTACATCAAGAGTAAGAAGATGCTAACTTCTTCCGAAGTCCTTGAGGCGACCAGCGAAGCGGTCTACAGTATGCTTGATGGCGCCATTGCCCGAGCCAAGGCGAACCGTCGCAGTACAGTTAGGGCACAGGATTTATAAGACAAGTCATACGCTAACGTCTTTTGATTGCGTATCTTACGTTCGGAACAACATTTTTAGATCAGACAGTTCCGCATTCTTGAGATCGGCGAGGTCTTATGATTGCGGAGCAGCGACATGTGTGGTCTGCGCAATCCTAAGTTAGTTTCTGTTGCGGAAACGGCATTTGTCATTCCTGCGAAAGCAGGAATCCAGCCTTTTCGCCGTAGACCCCTGCTCCTTCGGCTTCGCTCAGGACAGGTTTTGCAGGGGTGACATTGCCGGTTTCGGCTTTCCGCAAGAGATACCAGTTAGCCCCTTTTCAACCGGGTCCGGTCGGACAGGGGGCAACGACTGTTGAGAATTTGGGCAATAAAGGCAAGCGATCGTGCCTGAACTGTGGCGTCTTGGTGTCCAGCGGTCGGCCTATAAAATCACAACTATTAGTATCAAAATCTGTATTTTTCTGAAAATTTGTTTAACTTATCAGGGCAAAAATCCCGAAATATATAAGAGAAACTGTGGAAATTGCGTATTTTTTTTGCCTGCTCGCAGTCAAGCTTAGGTAATTTCTTGCCGATAAGGGGCTTAACGGCAGTGTGTGGCTTGGCTGCCTGAACGGGCGATTGACGATTATGGGACGAACTGCCTGTCTTGGCGGTTTAACAGGACCCGACTTTAAGCCTCTATGAAACGGATGGTTACAGCAATGGACGAACGGAGGACTTCATGAGAGTGTTCATGTTAGGCTGGGAATTTCCTCCGTTTATCAGCGGCGGATTGGGCACAGCCTGCTACGGACTTACTAAGGCGTTGGATTGGCTCGGAATAAAGGTAACCTTCGTCCTGCCAACGATGGTCGACAGCAAGTATGCTACCCACGTGAAGCTGCTAAGCTCAAGTTCCCAGAGAGCACGTTCATCCCTCGAAGTCCGTAAGCTGAAAAACGTAAAATTCCACACGATTCAATCACCGCTGCAACCGTATTCAACGCCGGATGTTTACCAGCGGCGAATCGAAGAGATATTGAAGCACAAGAGGGTGATTCGTGGTGAGTGCGTCAGTGCGGCGAGCCAGCTTCTTGGAGGAGTAGACTACCGCGGCGATATGTATGGTGAAGTTCACCGTTATGCTGCGGTTGCGGCTGAGTTAGCTCGCGACGAAGAGTTTGACGTTGTTCATGCCCACGACTGGATGACGTATCCTGCGGGAATTGTCGTAGCGGCAATGAGTGGCAAACCGCTGATTGTGCACGTACATTCGACGGAATTCGACCGCAGCGGCGAGCACGTCAACCAGGTGATTTACGATATCGAGCGACAGGGTATGGAGCAGGCAGACAAAGTAATCGCTGTCAGCTATTATACCCGCAACATCATAATCAGCCGGTACGGCATCGGTGGTGAAAAGGTTGAAGTCGTGCATAACGGTGTGGAGCACGATGGCAACTTGACTTTGGCCGATACTGTCATCGATAAGGACGAAAAAATCGTCTTGTTCTTGGGCCGGATCACGATGCAAAAAGGGCCTGAATATTTCCTTGGAGCGGCCAAGAAAGTCCTTGAAGTTATGGATAACGTTAAGTTTGTTATGGTGGGCTCCGGAGACTTAATGCATCGTGCGATTGAAATGGCAGCAGAACTTGGCATCGGGCAGAAGGTGCTGTTCACGGGCTTTCTGCGCGGCGACGATGTCCAAAAGATATATAGGATGGCTGACCTGTATGTGATGCCGTCGGTATCGGAGCCGTTCGGCATTACTCCTCTTGAGGCACTGGGCAACGACGTACCTGTCATAATAAGCAAGCAAAGCGGTGTATCAGAAGTTCTGAGACACGCCCTCAAAGTCGACTTCTGGGATGTCGATGAGATTGCCAACAAGATAATAGCGGTACTGAAATATCCACCACTGTGGATTACGCTGCGAAGTCACGGCAATTTTGAGGTGCGCAAACTACGATGGAAGGATACAGCAGCCAAGTGTGCGAGAATTTATGAAGACACGCTGGTTGCCGTTTGATGGAGAGCACAGGACGTGAAGCGAAAAGCCGCGGAGCACTGAATTCGACAGGTTTTTGGGTTTTTGCAAGATGCCTTCGGTATGTTTCTATTTCCAAGTGCACCAGCCATTGCGGCTGAGGCACTATACAGTATTTGACAAGAACGACCAGTATTTCGACGATTGCAAGAATTCTGTCATCTGCAAGAAGGTGGCGAATAAATGTTACCTTCCAGCCAATCGGTTGCTCCTGAGTCTGATACGTAGATTTCAGGGCAGGTTCAAGGTGGCATACAGCGTAACGGGGGTGTTGTTGGAGCAGCTCCAGCGTTATTCGCCGGAAGTTCTGAGCACTTTTGATGCCTTGGCGCAAACCGGGTGCGTAGAATTCTTAGGTGAGACGTATTATCACAGCTTGAGTTTCTTATATTCGCACGATGAATTCGTTGAGCAGGTGCACAAACACAGCGAAACCATCGAGTATTTTTTTGGTCAAAAGCCGAGTGTCTTTAGAAACACTGAGCTGATCTACAACAACGATTTGGCGAGCCTTGTTGAGTCTATGGGCTGTTTTGATGCCATAATGACCGAAGGAGCGGACCACATCCTTGGTTTGCGAAGTCCCAATTTTGTCTATCACCCAAATGGCTGCCACAGACTAAAGCTGCTGCTGAAGAATTATGCTCTTAGTGATGATATTGCCTTTAGGTTTTCGAACCGTGATTGGCCTGAGTGGCCTTTGACAGCGGAAAAGTTTGCCCGATGGGTGAGCAATGTCAATGGCAACGGCAACGTGGTCAACCTGTTTATGGATTATGAGACATTCGGCGAACACCAGTGGCAGGATACGGGCATATTCGACTTTATGCGGCAGTTGCCGGAAGAGATATTGAAGCATCCGGATAACAACTTCAGGACTCCCGGTGAAGTTGTTCAACGTTATGAGGCCATCGACACGGTTGATGTGCCGCATATCATAAGCTGGGCGGATACCGAACGAGACCTCTCGGCCTGGCTTGGAAACGCAATGCAGTCCAACGCCATTCATGAACTTTATATGCTCGAACAGAGAATTAAAGAAACGGGCGATGAGAGAATAATTACAGACTGGCGCCAATTGCAGGCATCAGACCACTTCTATTACATGTGTACAAAGTACTTTGAGGACGGCGATGTGCATAAGTACTTCAATCCGTATGATTCCCCGTATGACTCTTATATAAACTTCATGAATGTGCTGGATAATCTCCAAAGCCGCTGCTCGAAGCAAACAAGTGGGGGGGTGTTTTGCGGGCTATCGCAAAATAAGAACCCACCTGATTTGCAAACGGTAAATTGATCGCTCTGATCTGTCTCTGCTGTTTGAAGCGAGGCTGACTCGCATATTTTACCGTAGTAATGTTTTGGGAGTAAGATTGTGCTGACACTGCAGAGAGCTAACCGTGCACAAATCTTGTCCATACGGACTCGGGGCGAATCCGTTGAGAGTTTATTAACGAAAGAATGGCTGTTGAGCAATGAACGGGGCAGCTACGCATCATCAACGATTGTGGGCTGCAATACCAGAGGCTATCACGGACTTCTCATTGGCTCGCTTAGCCCACCTGCTAACAGAATAATGACGCTGGCCAATTGTCTGGAGATGGTGATGTTTAAGGGAAAGATATTTAATCTTTCGACCTTTGAGTTCCCTGATAAATTCGCCCCGGCAGGTTTTAGCTACATAAAGCAATTCCGCCAAGATACAGGTGTGCACTTTGATTATGAGCTGGCCCCTGCTTCCACAGGGGCTGTCGTTCCCGCGAAACCTGTCCTCGACCACGATCGGGGAGCGGGAATTAAACTGACTAAATCCATATATCTTTTGCGCGATACGGACACAGTTGCTGTGGCGTATGCCTTTACGACGGTTGAGGAGCCGGTGGAGTTAGTATTGCGTCCGTTTGTGGCCATGCGAGACTTCCACACACTGCAGAAGTCTTATGCCCCGTTGTGCTCAACCTGGCTTGGCACTGGTCTGCTGGTTAGCTCCGCCTGCGGCGGACCGGGCAGTTGTGAGCTGGTCTTGAGCTGTCCGTCCGCGAATTTTGAAAAAGACCCACAATGGTGGTTTAATTTCGTATATCGCAATGACAGGGAAAGAGGCCAGAATTTTACTGAAGACCTGTGGACGCCCGGCTTTTTCAAGTGTCGCATTGAAACGCCGAGCGAGATCGTTTTATGGGCGAGTTTCGGCGACTGCCACAGGCCCGGGCAATTAATAGGCACCGATATTGACACGGTGAGGGAGGATTTGCGCAGGCACCAAAGCAGGGTAATTACTTCTGCAAAGGCCAGAGGCGAAAAAACTCGAATACTCTGTATAGCTGCCGATCAGTTCATTACCAAACGCCGGACAGATCAGAACCACAGGGCCACTGTTTTGGCCGGCTTTCCTTGGTTTGCTGACTGGGGCAGAGACGCTTTTATAGCCCTGCCGGGCCTATTGCTCTCGACCGGCAGGTTTGACGAGGCACGATCGGTTTTGACGACCTTTGCGCAGGCCGCAGATGAAGGTATGATTCCAAATCGGTTTGACGACCACGGTGAGACCGCGTATTTTAATAGTGTTGATGCATCCCTTTGGTTCATCAACGCAGCTTTTCAATACCTAAATGCTACCGGCGATTCGAGAACGTTTGCGCAGCAGCTTTTGCCGACAATCCGGTGGATAATCGACTCTTACCAAAAAGGCACGCGGTTTGGCATTCGCGCCGACGCCGACGGGCTTATAATCGCAGGCAATGGAGACACTCAGCTCACCTGGATGGATGCCAAATATGACGGCGTGGCTTTCACGCCGCGCTGCGGCAAAGCAGTCGAGGTCAACGCCTTGTGGTATAATAGTCTTTGCTGTCTTGTCCAATATTACGCCGGCCGGAATGCAGAGAATGCGAAGAATTACAAATCCACGGCGGAGAAGGTCGGAGCAAATTTCTGTGAGTTGTTCTGGAACGAAGAGGTCGGTTACTTGAACGATTGTGTTCTGCCTGACCCGCCGCAGCGGGCTGATGCGACCCTTAGGCCGAACCAGATATTTGCCGTCTCACTTCCATTTGCACCGCCATTGTCACCGCACCAGCAAAGATCAATCGTGGATGTGGTACAAAGGGAGCTGCTGACGCCTTACGGTCTGCGAACGTTGAACGTTCGGCATAGTGACTATAAAGGCATGTACACAGGCCCGCCTCGACAGCGAGACGAGGCTTACCACCAGGGCACGGTTTGGCCATATTTGATAGGGGCGTTCGTGGAGGCATATTTGAAGGTCAATGAATTCAGCCGAAAAAGCAAGAAAGAAGCAGATGAATTCATCCAGCCTCTGATGCAGCATCTAACCGAAGAGAGCTGTCTTGGCAGTGTCTCGGAGATATTCGATGGCGATGTACCGCATAAGCCGAGAGGCTGTATCGCTCAGGCCTGGAGCGTGGCCGAGCTAATCAGGGCATACGGGTTAATAAATAGCTGACAGCTCAAAATCCAAAATTGCTCTGCTGTAGTTCTTGGCGGATAGCAACGCACAAGAGTGCGATTTGCACAATTTACTCCAAGTAGTTTGTAGACAGTATCAACATATTGGTGCTCTTTACAGAGATGCAAACAAAAATGGTTTCTTAGATGGTCATGACCTTGTCATTCACGCTGGGCCGCAGCCCCTCCATTACTCATACATGAAACAAGGCAGCTTTGACGGGCACGTTATCGTTCTCAGACAATAATCGGTGCCCGAGAGGACTGCTCAGCTCTTGGCTGCGCAACCGGGGCCCCGCATCTATTCCGTCAATTCGTACTTGCTGCCAAGTCCGCCAATGTCGAAGATCCGCC
>DAOWID010000234.1 GCA_030641115.1 Planctomycetota bacterium
GGCTCCATAGTGGGTGGCAGCCTCAAATCCGAAGGATTTGGGGATGGTTACGCCGCTTTTGGAGCTTTGCCATCCCCAAGCTGCGCTTGAGGCTGCCACCCAGGATTGAACCATGCCAATTTTTCGTTTGTCATTCCCGCGAAAGCGGGAATCCACACTTATCGAGAGCATGGATTCCGCATCAAGTGCGGAATGACAACTCAGCAAATCAAATTTGACAGACTACTAGTGTGGCAGAAAGGAGGCTTGCATGATTAGAAGAGCATGGGCAGTTAGCTGGTCACTTATAATCTGTGTGCTCTGCATAGTCGGCACAGAATCAGCTCTGAAGGCCGAAAGCGAAACCACTCGGCGACAGTACGCACCTGACCGAAAGGTTGACATTCTTCACATCACGATCGACGTCACGCCGGATTTTGCGGCTTGCACCATAGCCGGCACAACGACAATCAAGTTTGTGCCCATTGCCGAACCACTGACAGAACTGGAGCTTGACGTGGTCGAGCTGGACGTCTCTTCAGTTACATCGAGTGCGAAGATTGAGGGCTATAGCGTGACAGACGAAGCTATAACGATTACGTTTGAGCCGGCTGTCGAAGTCGGTAAAGAGACGACTGTTAAAATCGTCTATGAAGCTGAGCCGAAGCAAGGGCTGTACTTTCGCACCCCTGAGATGGGTTACCGGGAGGAAGACACTCACCTTTTCACCCAGGGCGAAACCCACGAGGCGCCACACTGGTATCCCAATTATGATTATCCAAATGAACGGTCCACTTCAGAGGTAGTCTGCCGCGTTCCAGCAGACATGACCGTTCTGTCAAACGGAAGGCTTGTCTGCGAAAAGATGGACCCGGAAAGCGGACTAAAGGCCGTCCGCTGGCTCCAGGACAAGCCCCACGTCAATTACCTGATAGCCCTGGTGGCAGGAAAGCTAAAAAAGATCGAGTCAAAATATAGAGATATTCCGATAGCTTTTTACACGCCGACATCACAGATTGAACATGCGGAAAACTCCTTCAAAGACACAGCAGATATGCTGGAATTTTTCGAGAGAGAAATCGGTGCGCCCTACCCGTGGGACAAGTATTACCAAGCGGTTGTCCAGGACTTTGTTGCCGGCGGCATGGAAAACACGACCCTTACCATCCTTACTGACCGGACCCTCTTCACCAGCGAGACAGAGAACATCCGTTCGAGTCAAGGACTCGTTGCGCACGAATTAGTTCATCAATGGTTTGGGGACTACGTCACGTGCAAAGACTGGAGCCATCTCTGGCTCAACGAGGGATTTGCTGTTTACTATGAGACGCTCTATGACGGCCACAAGAATGGCCGTGACTCCATGCTGTACGAGCTTTACGGGTCGGCGCGGGGCATATTGTCCCGCGGCTCCGACGAGAAGCCCATCGTCTATAGGTCGTACAAAAACGCGGGTGAACAGTTCGATTATCGTGCTTACTCCAAGGGGGCTTGGGTTCTGCATATGCTTCGGATGGAACTTGGCGAGGAGCTGTATCGTAGGTGCGTCAAGACATATCTTGAACGACACGCTTTGAGCAGTGTGGTAACGGAGGATTTTCGGTCGGTGATTGAGGAACTTACGGGCAGATCGTTCGACAGGTTCTTCGACCAATGGCTTTACCATGGCCGACATCCTGACCTGACCGTCAGCTACAACTGGTCGGAGAAGGACAAGCTTGCGAAAGTCTCCGTTAAACAGACGCATGAAGTAAGTGAAGATGTGATGCTTTTTCACTTCCGTACGAAGGTTCGCTTTGTGATTGATGATGGGGCCATCGACCGTGAGATAGTAGTCGATGGTAAGCAGCACGATTTTTACTTTGCGCTGCCCAAAGAGCCGAATATTGTCCGATTCGATCCCCATTATGGCTTGCTGGCCGAAGTGAAGTTTGACAAGCCTACCGCCATGTTTTATGCACAGCTCGAGAATAAGGACGATGTGATCGGGTGCCTGCTGGCGATAGAGGCCCTAAAGAAAAAGGAAGACAAAAAGACCATCGCGAAATTAGAGGATGCTCTCAACAACGATCCCTTCTATGGCGTCCGTAAGGCAGCATCCTCCGCGCTATGCGACATTCATACCGATGAAGCATTTGACGCACTTGCCAAGTCCGTTGATCAGCCGGATGCTCGTGTTCGACAGCAGGTTGTTGAAGACATTGCCGGGTTCTATAGGCCCGAAAGCCTCAAGCTTATAAGGCAAGTGTTGAAACGCGAAAAGAATCCCGAAATTCTCGCCGAGGCAATTCGCTATCTTGGCCGTTACCGCGACAAAGACACGCGGCGGCGGCTTATCCGTTATTTGAAATCTGAGTCTTACCGCAATAGATTGGCGGATGCAGCCGTGAGCACAATCAACATGCTGGATGACGCATCCTATATCGGGCCGCTGCAAAAGGTCCTCCGGCAGCGCGAGCAGGAGTTCACGTCGGCAGGCTTCGCCGGTGCACTGAACACCCTGGCGCATATCAGCCGTGATCAAGAAGATAAGACAGAGGTGCGAAACTTCTTAGCTGGATACGTCAACCATCCGAAGAGAAGGATTCAGGCTGGGGCTATAAGAGCGTTGGGGACGCTTGGCGACCCGAAGGCCATTCCAATCGTCCAGACTTTTTCAGGTGATGATCCGAGCGACTGGGTCCAGCGGTCTGCGAAGAGAGCACTGGAGGCCCTGCGAGAACAGAAAAAGCTTGTGCCGGAGGAAATTATCCAACTGCGTGAAACCGTTGACGAGCTAAAAGAAGAAACGAAAGAACTCAAGGATGAGCTTGAGGACATAAAGAAACGATTAGATGCAAAGAAGGAGTGACTATGGACAGAATAGTGTTGGTGGGCGTTTTTGTAGGTTTGGTCGCGATTATTGGCGGATGCGCCGCTGAGCAGACGACTGAAGAAGGCGAGAAGCTTATGTATGTGGAGACTGACAGCGGTCCGTGGCTGGTGCATGATATAAATCGGCCTGCGCCGCCGGTGGTCGCGCCCGGTAGTGCGAGCACAGAGGCGCCTTCGGACGCGATTGTTCTTTTCGATGGGACGGAGACGTACCTTTCGAAGTGGACAGCCGGTAATGAGCGTCCGGCAAAATGGGTTGTGCGGGATGGTTACATGGAGGCTGTTAAGGGCTCGGGTCCGGTCAAGACTAAGCAGCAGTTCGGCTCGTGCCAGTTGCACGTTGAGTTTGCCACGCCGGCAAGAGTGACAGGCAGTGGTCAGGGAAGGGGCAACAGCGGCGTATTTCTGCAGGGAATCTACGAGGTGCAGGTCCTTGATTCGTACAAGAATAAGACTTATCCGGACGGTCAATGTGCCGCCCTGTACGGCCGGGCTGTTCCTTTGGTCAATGCGTGCGGCAAACCGGACGAATGGCAGTCCTATGACATCATCTACCATCGGCCGATATTTGAGGGCACCAAGGTCGTCAGAAAGGCAACATTCACCGTATTGCACAATGGCGTGTTGGTGCACGACCATGTTGAACTTGAAGGCGGGACCGGCTGGCAAGGCCCACATGTGATTTCCGCATACGAGCCGCACGGCGACAAGGGCCCAATCATGCTGCAAGACCACGGCAATCCGGTCAGATACCGAAATATCTGGATTCGCAAGCTAAAAGATTAGTCGCGCCAACTACAGCATCGACTACATGTATAATCTTGCAAAGGGCGCGGTGGAGTACGATGCGAATCGGATGACACGCCACACACCACAGTGGCACTACTGGGATGACGACTGGTGGCAGACAAATGACTAACATTTAACAACGCACCCAACCAAATAGGCCGGGCGGGTTTGGCTCGGCCTTTTTTCTGCGCCCTTGTGAGAAGAATAGAGATTCTCATGTTCGGATTGTCGAAAGCGGGAGTGAAAAAGGTAATTTTTATTTATATAAAAGTATGTGGTTCAACCGTTATATATATGGACGATCGTCGTTTTGAAAGTAATTAGGCAGGCTCTAAATGCTGGAAGACAAGCTGCTTGTTTTGAAATGTAGGGGCGGCAGCAAGGATGCGATGTGCCGTATTTATGAGAAGTACAAAGACTATTTGCTGACGGTGGCAAAAGGGCTTTTGAGTGAGCAAGCGACGGCTGAAGATCTTGTGCATGATGCTTTCGTTCGCTTCGCGCGGTCGGCAAGGCACTTTCAACTCACAGGAAGCCTCAGAAACTACCTGGCAACCTGCGTACGCAATCTTGCACGAGACGAAATACGCGCAAGAACACGACAAGGGCGGGCTCTGGACTCGGCAAATCCAGTCATCTCGGATTCAAACAATCCGGAGCAACGTTTGATAGAAACAGAAGAATTGGCGCGACTGAGACAGGCCCTAAGTCAAATTCCGTATGAGCAGCGGGAAGCAGTAATCCTGCATCTCAAAGGCGGTATGAAATTCAGAGAAATAGCGAAGCTGCAAGGCCGCTCAATCCGTACGATTCACGGCCGGTATCGTTATGGGTTGGATAAACTGCGATCACTGTTGAAAAGTGAGGCCAAAAAATGAGACCAGCAGACAATATAGAACGATTGATTAAGAAGCTACATGATACGACCAGTGCTGAGATGGATGAGCGAGTGCTTGGGGACGTTTTGCGTGCACTGGACGAATCCAAAAAGACATCGGCTCTAACGTGGCCGAACGTAAGGAGAATAACCATGAAGAATCCATTAGCCAAACTCGCTATTGCGGCGGCTGTCATTATCATAGGTGCGTTGGCCTTTATCATGTGGACAGGCACGGGACCAGGTATTGCCCTGGCGGACGTGTTGACCCGCATTGAAGAGGTTAGCGCCTATATGTACCAAACGAGTATGACACATTCCCGGCAAGGGGATGCAGAAAAATCGAGGACCCTGGAAGGGCACGCCACAACATTGATATCACAAGATCATGGCATGAAAGCTCGGATGGAACGCATCGACCCCAACACCGGAGAGAGCCGACTGCAAGAAATATATATGCTGCCGCAGAAGAAGACTATGATCATGATTTCGCCCAGTGAGAAGAAGTACATGCGCATGGAATTCGATGATGCCCTGCTTGAAAAGAAGCTGAAGGAGAACAACGATCCCCGTGCCATGCTCAAACAAGTCCTCAAATGTGACTACAAGAGTCTGGGGCGATCAACCATTGACGGGATTGAGGTCGAAGGGTTTCAGACAACAGACCCAAACTACGCGGGCAAAGCGTTGGGCCACGTTGATGTAAAGATATGGGTGGATGTAAGGACGTGGTTACCTGTACGATTAGAACAGGACATCCAGATGGACGACACTGTGCACATGCACTGTATCAGCTATGATTTCCAGTGGGACGTTGCAGTGGATGCGGCGGAGTTCGAGCCGGTCATACCGGATGATTATACAAGTATGACGGGCGGACCGATCAAGATACCGGCCATGAATGAAGAGGCTGCGATCGCAGGCTTAAGACTGTGTCTTGAACTTGGCGATGATCGGTATCCAGAGGATTTGGGCGTAAAGACATTGACGCCTTTAATGCAGAACAACATAGCTGAACTGAAGGGACTGAGCGAGGACGACAAGAAGGATCTTCTGAAGGACCCGGACACGGTCAAACAGTTCATGGATAAGATGATGCCAGTTTTAGGATTGATCGGGTTCCACGGAATGCTTGTTGGGGAAAACAAGGATCCCGCTTACTATGGGCAGTTCGTTACGCCGGAGGATGCTGATCTGGTTTTAATGCGATGGAAAATATCAGACAACGAGTACCGCGTGATCTTCGGCGACCTTCACGCCGAGACCGTGACAGCCGATGTGCTGATCGAACTGGAGATGAAGCTGCCGAAGTAAGTCTGCACAATAATCCTTGTGTCAGAGAACGGTCTTCGCTGCGGCCTTACTGTGCTCGGAAAGGAGTTATAGTTATGGTATCCCGTTGTTTCAGGAACATGGTCTATCTTGTGGTTGGATTGGTTTGCGCCGCTGCTTATGGTGAGGAACTGCCTGATCTCATGGCCAGATTAAAGAAGCTCGAGAGAAATGGCCCGTTTCATGGCGTGGTCCACATCGAAGATCGTACATCGGAAACGAAAGATCAAGCACCCCAAAAATGCGACAAGGCAGATTTGGAAATTACAGCAAAGGCCGACGTACTCGCGCTAACTGTCAGCCGTAAGATTTCAAATAGCTCTGCTCTTCGAGATTTCTCCTTGCTGCGAGCCAGCGAATTAGTGAACTATGGTCCGGCTCTCGCTCGTGAGCTGGCCGGACTGAAGCTGGTGGAAAGGCTCCCTGACTCGTATGAAGGGGTCGCGTGCACCAAGTGGCGTCTGAAGTCTCAAGAGAAGAAGTCAAAGTTTGGAATTAGCGCGACTCGCCGCCAAGATGCAGAGCTCTGGATCGACCCCAACGGGTATCCCGTGGCTGCTTCGTTCAAGATGCGGGGCGAGAGCAGGATCTTGCTCATGAAGGTAAAGTATGAGTCCACACGCGAACAACGCTACAAGCGATTGGGAGGTCGTATCATTTTGGTTTTTGACAAAAAGAACGAAGGAGCCCGGCAAGGCAAGTCAAAGGGTGGTAAGCGAATAATCACGACAACGGTTGAGGTGAAAAAAGACTGATCCGAGGTAGGACTGCTTCATCAGTTGGGCCAATATCTTACGCAAACGCAGGCCGGGCCGACTTGGCTCGGCCTTGCTTATGCGCTCTTTGCAGGTGAGTCTGGAAAGTCTTAGCCTGCAAATCAGGGCGTGAAAAAATGATTTTCATTTTAAGTAAAACAGCTTACTTATGTGTTATATAGATACAGATCGGTCGAGCGAACATTGCAAGAGGTACTAATTAGTGCTGGAAGACAGGTTGTTAGTGTCGAGATTCAAGCGTGGCAGCCGCGATGCCATGCGGCGGATCTATGAAAAGTACAAGAATGACTTGCTGAAGCTGGATGTTGGCCTCGTAAGAGATGCCAATACTGCCGAAGATGCGGTGCACGACGCCTTTGTGAACTTTGCGCGGTCGGCAACGAGAATCCACCCAACTGGAAATCTCAGAAACTATCTGATGGCCTGTGTAGCTAACGGAATTCGAAAGCGAATACGTGATGAGCAAAGGCCTCACTCCGCCAAAAGACGGCGGGTCTTCGACATTTACTATTTTGATTTTAGCTTATTTGTTAGATATATATTATACATTGCGCAGGGTTTGATGTCAAGTGAAATTTTGTATTAGACACTGATCAACACTGATTAACAGAGATGCTATATGTTGAGATAAGAACTACAAAGTTTAGCCGCGGATTTCGCGGATTGGCGCGGATTCTCTGGCCACAGAGGGGCACAGAGGACGCAGAGAAATAATCAATCATCAATAATCAATTTCTTGAGCCACTAATTAACACGAATGGACACGGATTCTGGATACTCGTGATTAGAGAAAAACCCGCCGAATAAATCCGCCACACGAACGGCGGACAGGTCGGCGGGCTAAACATTACTACTTGTGCCTGCCGTGTCCTGCCTTCTGTCTTCTGTCTCCTGTCTTCTGTGTTCTGTATTGTTACTGTTTAGGCACAGTTGCTTGTTTCTGAGGTGACCTAAGGTGTGACTGCTCGGTTGTAGATGCGAACATCGTCTATCAGGCCGGAGAAGAAACTGCCGGGCTCAAGGGCCTTTCCAGCACCAAAGTATAGGCCGCCAGTCGATCCTTCCAAACCGGCTTGCGTGTCCTTGGCTACTTCAATCCCGTCAACGTAAAGGATTCTCGTGGCACCGTCCCAGCTCAGGCCCACACGGTGCCACTCGCCATCAATAATCACGGTTTGCGAGTACAAGGGGCCGCCAAAACGCCCAGCAGACCTCAACTCCGTCATGAGTTTGCCTTCTGATGGGTCCGCAGAAAGCCAATTCGCACCGCCTGTTTGCGATATGATGACTTGGGCTGGAGCACCGCTTTTAATCCAGGCAAAGACACTAAGTGGCCCATCGGCCGGGTCCACCACGAAGTCGGTAAATACAAAATCATCGACGCCATCGAACTCGAGCGCGCCATCCACTTGGCCGCCGAGAGGCCGCCAAAGCGGATTTTCGATCATGAGGACGCCATCATTGTCGCCGACACTGTCATGGGTGAATATACCCTCTGTCTCGTCCAGCTTCCAGTGGGCGATCAGGCTGGGATCTTTCACTTGCTTGAGCCAATATTCCGTCAAGGCAGCCAGGTCGTGAAAATCCACTATGTCATCGCCAAAAGGCGCTGGCGCAATGTCCACTGATGGTTCATCCTGGAACCAATACCGAACCAGTTTTGAGAAATCTTTGAGGTCTACTATCTCGTCCCCATTAAAGTCTGGTAGTGGGACACCAAGTCCGGTGTCATATTCTTCTGCTGTCAAAAGAAACGTAGGCTGAGGTAGATTATATGCTCCACCCATCGCATATATCTTATCTGCGATCGAACATACAAAGGCTCCGTTTCGTTTTTGCTGCATTGGAGATTTTGTGGTCCATGTATCCGCAATGGCGTCATAAACTTCATTAGCTGTGCAGGCGTCACTACCTGACCAACCACCAATTGCATAGATTTTTCTATCCACAACACAAGTGCCCAAACCCCAGCGTTCCGTCGGCATGTCTGATTTGCGAGTCCAAGTATCCGTTGACGGATCATAGACTTCAACATGTTTATAAGAAAACACCCTCCAGTCCTCTTTAGCTCCTCCGATGGCATAGATCTTTCCATCCACGACACAAGCAGATAAGCCTCGAGCCGTCGGCATATCGGCCTTCTGCGTCCACGATTCGGTAATAGGGTCATAGGCCATTACGGTTGAAACTGGTGGACTTAAATTGCTGAGCATCCCACCTATGAGATAGATTGTGTCATCTACAACAGCAATACCGCACCATGCAATTGCATACGGCATATCAGATTTCTGAGTCCAGGCATCTATTTGTGGATCATATACATAGACGTTCTTCTTGGCCGTAGAATACGCATCGGGGCTGACTCCTCCAAATACATAAATTTTGCCATCAAAAGTGCAGGTTGCATGACCACAGCGCGCTGATGGCATATTAGCCATCTTGGTCCATGTATCAACGATTGGATCATACATTTCTACAGCCGATGTTACGGAAAAATTACTCGGGGCACCACCGATAACGTAGATTTTTCCGTCTACGACGCCTCCACCAAAAAATGATCTTACTGTGGGCATATCGGCTTTGTACGTCCATGTGTCCTCTGCTGCCAGACTCACAGAAGTCAAGCCCAAGAACCCGCTGACAAATGCAATTAACACCAACCTAATTTTTGCACAATTGAGCCATTTCATTTTACACCTTCCTTTCTGCCCTCTTAGCCAAGGGCTTTTCAATAATTATTTATCATCGCCACCGGCGAGCCTTATAGACGTCATCAAAAAAGCTTATTCAGTAAAGGTCTCTGTAATACAATCACCGGGAAATTTCGAATGCTGCGCGAAATATGAAATATTTTTCTTGGAAACTTAGAGTGAGTCGTAACTGCCTCAAAAATCTTGATTTATGGCTTGCTTAAATTGCGAAAAACCGCTATTGTAAGTGATACGAAGGTGAGGAAAATGGATGATCCGCACCCAAACGCAACCTTTTGGGGAATGCTCGAATGCAGGGCCGTGATTACACAGATATGGGTGGGGCGGGCGGAGCATTTCTGACGACGCACTGGTCTCTCATCGAAGATGTCAAGAAACGCCCGGACGAAGACCGTGCGTTAATCGGATTGCTTCTGGAGCGGTATTGGAAGCCGGTTTACTGCTATTTGCGTCAGAAGGGATATGACAACGAACAGGCTAAGGATTTGACCCAGGGCTTCTTCCATGAAATCGTGCTGAACTTAAACTTGATACAACGAGCTGATCAATCTAAGGGGCGTTTCCGATCATTCTTGTTATATGCCCTGAACCAATATCTTATGAATGAAAGACGCAGAGAACGCACACAGAAAAACATTCCCAAGGATAAGATCGTATCTCTGGATACTATTGAGCTACCTGTTCTACCGCAGAGCGTCATCGAGTCAAGTCCCGAGGATTCCTATAATTATGCCTGGGTGTCGGCGCTGCTGGATCAAGTCTTGTCGGACGTTAAGCGCAAGTGTTGCGAGCAGGGGATGGAGACCCATTGGTGCGTATTTAGCGAGAGGGTAGTCAAGCCGATGCTGAACGATGCTGCGCCTCGATCTTTGAGAGACATTTGTGAGGAATATGGCATCGAAAGCGAAAAGAAGGCCTCCAATATGATCGTCACGGTCAAGAGGCGTTTCCAGGCCAGTTTGAAGCAATATATCCGCAGCACGGTAGCTTCTGAAAGCCAGATGGAGGATGAATTGAAGGAAATAATGAAATTCCTCCCAAAAAGATCGCAGCATTCTCAATAAAGTGGTGAGCTAATAAGGGAGCACGAGACTGCTCCATGTGTGAATCGGTGTTGTGGAAAAACGTATGGCAATCGGACAGCCTTTGACAATTAGCCAATCTTGAGGGTCTGAGCATGGCCAGAGAGTCGGCATTCGGGGCAGAACCTGAGCAATTGAGGGAACTCCTTTCCTTTGGTCTGGAGGATTCAAGTGAGAAGGAGGCTGGCCCAACAGCGTCGCTGGGTGCAGTTCTTGAGCGGCCTGGCGGGCAGATTGGGCGGTACAAGCTGCTCAGCATGTTAGGTGAAGGTGGTATGGGTATGGTGTACTTAGCTGAGCAGGAGGAGCCGATCAGACGCCAGGTGGCCTTGAAAGTCATCAAACCCGGCATGGATTCGGCACGCGTTATCGCCCGCTTCGAGGCCGAACGCCAGGCCTTGGCTCTCTTAGACCATGCGAATATTGCTCATGTCTATGACGCCGGGACAACGGAGGCCGGCCGACCTTATTTTGTGATGGAGTATGTCAAGGGCCTGCCCATTACTGAGCATTGTGACCGCCATAAGCTCACTATCGAGAATCGGCTCAATTTATTTCTTCAGGTCTGCCATGCTGTCCATCATGCCCACCAGAAAGGTATCATTCACCGGGACATTAAGCCATCAAACATCCTGGTTTCAATCCCGGATGATCAGGCGGTCCCTAAAATTATCGATTTCGGAGTAGCCAAGGCCGTTAGCCAGTCTTTGACCGAGCGGACACTGGTAACTGAGCAGGGCCAGTTGTTCGGCACACCTGAGTACATGAGCCCCGAGCAGGCGGACATGGCCAACGAGGACATCGACACCCGCTCGGATATCTACTCGTTGGGAGTGCTATTGTATGTACTGTTGACGGGCGCTATGCCATTCGATTCGGCCACCTTTCGTGAAGGCGGGATTGACCACATTCGGCAGGTGATTCGCGAACACGATCCCAAGACGCCAAGCACCCGGCTGTCAAGCTTGGGCGACGAAGCCAACGATGTCGCGCAGAAACGCGGCACCGAGGTCGCAACATTAGCCAGGCGCCTGCATAAGGAGCTCGAATGGATTCCTCTAAAAGCGATGCGTAAGGAACGATCAGAGCGCTACCGGTCGGCATCGGAGTTAGCTGACGATATTGATAACTACCTGAAGGGCGATCCACTTATAGCCGGACCGCCGAGTGCCATATATAGGGTTAGAAAGTTCATGCGAAGGAACCGAGCATTGGTTGCGGGCATTGCAGCGGTGGTTGCCGTATTGATTGCCGGCGTGGTTGTCTCAACCATCTTCGCCATCAGGGCCGAGCGGCAAGCAAGGACTTCGCAGGCGATCAGCGATTTCCTCCGCGATGATCTGCTCGCATCGGTCGATCCCGTAACGGGAGCGCAACAGGGAGCTTCCCTTGAATCACTTCTGGATGTTGCATCACAGCGACTCGAGGGTAAGTTCGAGGGCAAACCGCTCATCGAGGCAGCGATCCGGTATACCATAGGCCGTACGTACTGGCACCTTGGCAAGTACGAAGCTGCCGAATCGAACCTGAAGCGTGCCATTGAGCTTCGCAGAGATAAAGTGGGGACCGATGATCGGGAGATTCTTATGTATCTACAGGAACTGGGCTGGGTGTACTTCTACCAATCCAGGCTTGATAAAGCCGAGCCGCTCTTGACCGAGGCCATTGACGGTATGCGGCGTCTATTGAGTGAGGTCGATCCGATACTGCTGA
>DAOWID010000295.1 GCA_030641115.1 Planctomycetota bacterium
AAAACAAACCCAATTCAAACCCAAACAAACCCAATTCCCAAAAAGCCCAAATGAATGTAAACTCACTTATCACAAAGGATTACAGAAAAAACGACGCTTTCGCAGTCCGAAGAAACAAACCCAATTCAAACCCAATTCAAACCCAATGTCCGAAAACCCAAAAATGAGCGTAAATAAAGTATTAACAAAGGATTATGAAAAAACCCACGCCTTCCGGCTCCGGGAAAACAAACCCAATCAAACCCAATTTCCAAAAAGCCCAAATGAACGCAACCTTAGCTTCAATAAAGAGTTATGAGAATGAGCCGGCTTTCAGAGTCCAGGAAAACAAACCCAATTCAAACCCAATTCAAACCCAATTTCAATATCTTCGCTGCGTCCAGAATGATAGAAGCGTCACTTGATGCTGGCATGGTAGCTTTGCAGCGACATTACGGATGCCGAGTCTGTTCGGCTGGCGGCGATACCCTTTGCGGCGGCGGCAGCGGCGGCTGTGGTGGTAATGTAGGGAATTTTGTAGCTTATAGCCGCCTTGCGGATGTAAGAATCATCGTATTTGCTCAACTTGCCAGCAGGCGTATTGATGATGAGCTGAATCTCGCCGTTCTTGATGGCGTCCACAATGTTGGGTCTGCCCTCGTGCATTTTGAGGATTCGCTCGGTTTTGATACCATTATTGGCCAGGAACTGATGAGTTCCCTCGGTGGCCCTTATTCCGAAACCGAGCTTCTGAAATTCCTTTGCCACGTCGATAGCAGATTGTTTGTCGCTGTCGGTTACAGTTACCAAGACGGCGCCTTCAGACGGCAACTGCTGTTTTGCGGCCTGCTGAGATTTGAAGAAGGCCAAGCCGAACGAATCGGCCAGACCCAGGACTTCGCCGGTCGAGCGCATCTCGGGGCCAAGAATGGGGTCAACTTCCGGAAACATGTTGAATGGAAAGACAGCTTCTTTTACGCCAAAGTGGGGGATAGAACGCTGCTTTATGTTCAGGTCGGAAAGCTTTTTGCCAAGCATGAGTTGAGTGGCTAATCGGGCCATCGAAATAGCACACACCTTTGAGACTATCGGCACGGTGCGAGAGGCTCTTGGATTGGCTTCAAGAATATAAACGACGTCGTTAGCTATGGCATATTGGATATTCATCAGGCCGACCACGTTTAGTTCGATCGCAATTTTTCTGGTATATTCGCAGATAGTGTCAATATGTTTTTTAGGTATGCTGACAGGCGGAATAACGCAGGCCGAGTCGCCGGAGTGGATGCCGGCCAGCTCGATGTGTTCCATAACGGCGGGGACGAAGGCATCGGTGCCGTCAGCGATAGCGTCGGCTTCAGCTTCTATAGCGTTTTCCAGAAACTTGTCGATCAAAATCGGCCTTTCAGGCGATACCTCCACTGCCACAGCGACATAGTGTCTCAGCATTTCTTCGTCGTGGACGACTTCCATGGCGCGTCCGCCAAGGACGTAAGAGGGCCTTACCATCAAAGGATAGCCTATCCGTTCGGCGATGGTGAGCGCTTCTTCGATATTGCTGGCCATGCCTGATTCAGGCTGAGGTATGTTGAGCTTTCTCATCATTGCGCGGAAACGGTCGCGATCCTCAGCTAAGTCGATTGTCTCGACAGATGTGCCGATTATCTTAACACCGGCCTCGGCGAGTTGGCCAGCGATGTTAAGTGGCGTCTGACCTCCGAACTGTACGATGACACCTTCGGGCTTTTCTTTTTCGTAGATGCTCAATACATCTTCGACAGTGAGTGGCTCAAAATATAGTTTGTCAGAGGTATCGTAATCCGTTGAGACGGTTTCAGGATTACAGTTGACCATAATTGATTCGAAGCCTTCATCACGCAGCGTGAAAGCGGCGTGAACGCAGCAATAGTCGAACTCGATTCCCTGGCCGATGCGGTTTGGGCCTCCACCCAAGACCATTATCTTGCGTCTTTTGCTGCTCTTGACTTGATCCGGGGCATTGTAGGTGGAGAAATAATAGGCTGCATTTTCGACGCCGCTTACAGGGACAGGTTCCCACCCTTCAACCACGCCAAGCGAGGTGCGCTGCTGCCGAATATCGTGCTCGGCGACACCAAGTAGCTCAGAGAGGTATCGGTCGGCAAAGCCGTCTTTTTTGGCCTGGACTAATAGCTTGTCAGGCAGCATCTTGCCCTTGTGTTTTAGAATCTTCTGCTCCAGCGCGACGAGTTCCGCCATTTGCTCTATGAAGTAGCGCTTAATGCGCGTTTTCTCATAAAGCGTCTGCACGTTGGCACCTTTGCGGAGTGCTTCATACATGATAAACTGCCGTTCGCTTGAAGGCGCACTCAAAAGGTTCAAAAGCTGTTCGAGTGACAGTTTGTTGAAGTTCTTTGCGAAGCCGAGCCCGTGTCGGCCGATCTCAAGAGAACGAATGGACTTTTGGAAGGCCTCCTTGTAATTTTTGCCGATGCTCATAACTTCGCCGACCGCGCGCATTTGCGTGCCGAGTTTGTCCTCGACATTTTTGAACTTTGCAAAGGCCCAACGGGAGAACTTGACCACGACATAGTCACCGGACGGCGTATATTTCTCAAGGGTTCCATCTCTCCAGTACGGTATCTCCTCAAGCGTGAGGCCCCCGGCCAGCAGCGAAGAAACAAAGGCGATGGGAAAGCCCGTAGCTTTCGAGGCAAGGGCGGATGAGCGTGACGTTCTTGGGTTGATTTCGATTACGACGACTCGGCCTGTATCGGGGTCGTGAGCAAACTGGATGTTAGTGCCGCCTATTACTTTGATGGCGTCGACAATGTCGTAAGAGTATTTCTGAAGTTCTTTTTGCAGTTCCGGGTCGATGGTGAGCATAGGGGCAGTGCAGTATGAATCTCCGGTGTGCACGCCCATTGGGTCGACATTCTCAATGAAGCAGACAGTTATCTTCTGTCCCTTGGCGTCGCGAACCACTTCCAACTCCAGCTCTTCCCAACCAAGGACAGATTCTTCGATGAGGATTTGCCCTACGAGGCTTGCGGATAGGCCACGGGCCGCTACGGTGCGCAGCTCCTCGACATTGAAGACGGCGCCGCCGCCGGTGCCCCCGAGGGTGTAGGCCGGGCGGACGACAACAGGGTAGCCAAGCTGGTCAGCGATTTTTTCGGCTTCTTCCACGCTGAAGGCGGCGTCGCTTTTCGGCGTGTCGATGCCCAGCTTGTTCATTGTATCCTTGAAGATAACACGGTCTTCGCCCCGCTCAATAGCGTCTACTTCGATGCCGATGACCTTGACGCCATATTTTTTGAGCACACCGGAACGAGCCAGCTCAGAGGAAAGATTGAGCCCACTTTGACCGCCGAGATTGGGCAGTAAGGCATCGGGGCGTTCCTTTTCAACAATTTTTGCCATGGTCTGAATGTCGAGCGGCTCGATATAGGTTACGTCAGCCGTGCCGGGGTCGGTCATAATGGTTGCCGGATTGGAATTCACCAGCACAATCTTGTAGCCTAACTTGCGAAGTGCCTTGCAGGCTTGCGTGCCGGAATAGTCGAACTCACAGGCTTGGCCGATGACGATGGGACCGGAGCCGATGATCATAACTTTATCTATATCCTTTCGTTTTGGCATACCAAATTCTCCTGTTTTTCGTTGGACTTTCAACAGTTATTAAGCCCTGGTCGCAAGCGTGCTGCGGCGAATTAGACTACATTAAGTTTGCGCTGTCAAATAAGAAAAGTTAATAGGCGTGATTAAGAAAGTTTCATGGGATGCTGGATAGACTACGTCAGCACGTCGTCGTCACCAACGAATGTTCTATTCTACGGTTCGGATTATTTCACTCAACACAGTCGTTGGCATCGTCCTGGGAGTCATCGGTGCCCTCCTCGAGCTCATCAACATCGTCCTCAGAGTTATCGACAGCACCCTCAAAATCATTGGAAGCATTCTCGACGTGATCGCCATCCAGACTTTCGTTGGCATAGTTGATTCGGTATTCCTTTGACCCAGTTTCAGTGGCAGAGTGGTCGAGCTTGTCATCAAAGCTGCCGGCACGAGCAGTACTGAATCGTTTTACCGGCCTAAGCTCGCGGGGTTCGTCATTCAGGCTATCAGTTCTGCTCGAAACAAAGCTGCTCTTCGGTTCGGCCTTATTAGGTCCATCGCTCGGATAACTTGGCCGTTTATCAGCGGAGTTGCCTGTCCGACTCGCATCCAGAGCGATTGCAAATAGTACGGTTACGCCCAATACGAGCAGCAGTATATCTGAGACTGGTTTTTTCATTCTGGTCCTCTATTGAAGTGATCCAAAGCTTTTCTCGCCGATTATTTTCGTCTGAGTTACTCGCTTATACTCCTTCAGAATAGGTCCGTTGCAAAGGCTTGATCACTATGGGGCTCGTGATGCCGCTTGGCAGCATCATGTCTTCTTCAGGCGTAATGGCGATGGTGCCAACGTCACCCAATTCGGTCGTCTCGGAGCCGCCGTCGTCCAGGGTAGCACCTATGTTGGTTACATATCCCGAACTCCATCCTGTCGTATCGCACATCGAAATAATCGTCCCGTACACCTGTGCGTTGCCGCGCACATCAACAATCCCTCCGATGATGGCACCGGTTAGCACGTTGTTGTCGCTTGCTTCCGGGTTTGTATTGCCCACGTTCACGTTGAAATGAGGCGCGAGTATCGTGGCTTCCTGTACGTCAGAAGTGTTGTTGAAAGTAGCTTCGCCTGTGAAGTAGAGACAATTATTCTTCCACTTGAATGTTTGCGGCACATCAGTCACAATTACGCCGTTGAACGCGCAGTTGTCAAATCGAACATTATTGTACCCACTGCTGCCGCTTTTATAGCAGTCGATGTATAGCAGGTCGTTGAAAGTGCAATTCCTGAACAGTGCATTACGGTTGTCGGGGAGCCGGACATCGGTGAACGTCTGGTCCTCGTAGACGTGACGCGTGAGCTTTCTGCTCGAGCTGTACTTCGGCTGAGTGTAGTCACCAGCCGCGTGTGGGAAGTATTCAACGACTCTGTCCGCACTTGGACATGAAGGCATGTTTGTAAGGCCACTGTTATAACAATCGGTGTTATAGTGACTTATATCCATGCCCGGCATATCCATATTGGGCTGGCCGTAGTTGACGCCCTCGTGGTAGGCTTGAACTTCATCGTAAGGGCCATAATACCTATCTTCGTAGTTGCTGCCCAACGGATTGCCGTCTGCATCAATTGGATTGCCGTATTCGTCGAGCGTCTCCAACTGGTAACTCTGCTCTTGAATTTGCTCCAACGTTAAGACCGTATTGATGGTCCCCATTACGGTTGAGTCACTGGTCATGTTGTAGGGTGCTATCTCGGCCCGGTCCCAGGAGCTGAAAACATCTCCATGAATTGTCGTATCACCAGTGAGCCACATTCGGCCTCTGCTGGCAATGGCATAAATCAAGACACTTCTGTCTTTTGTAATTTCCATGTCCACATTTACACTTCTTGTCACCTCGCCATCAGTTCCTATGGATTGGAGCTTTATTGTATGCGGGTCACTGTCATATCGATAGAATCTTATCGTAAAGTCGGTGTTGCTACTGCCGAAGTCAATGGATGGAGTGATAATCTGGTCACCGCTTCCAATTGAATCGGTGAAGCGAGTGGGTGGCATCACTGTCTGTCCGTCAAGAGCAGTATTCCACAGGTGCTGGTACAGATCTATCCAAGCCGCATCCGCCTCGGCGTCAGTAACATAGTTGTGCCCGGTCTGATCGAGCGTAACTGTAGCGACTGTGAACTTCGCACACTCCAGTCCGGATTGAGCCGCTGACAAAGCTGAGTTGACTTTATGCTGATTTGAGGCGACTTGGACATTTGTGCCGGCTAATGTTGCCATAGAAACAGCCAGCGCTGAGAATACGAGTACAAATATCATAGATATGATAAGTGCGGCGCCACGGCGGTTTTGCGAACTTAGTAGTCGCATTTTGATGGTCCTTAGCTTAGGTGACTCGAAAATCTCCGATCCAGAAAGGATTCTTGGCTACTTCTTCATACCAGCCAAGGTGTTTGAGCTGGCAAGTGATTCTCATTACAAGCAGGAATTGGGATGTACTTCTACATAAGATGTTGGATCATATTGCAGTGCTAACTCCGGTATGAATCCGGCAGGCACCTGGACCGTTCCGGAACGGTTGAAGTAAAGATCGCTGTTTCCGGTCAAGGTCATTTCTTCGCTGGAATAATTGATAATCGAGCCGTTGATTGTTCCGCCGGCGTTGCCGAAGAATTCGATCCCATTGCCGGCTATTGCGCCGCTAAGTGCGCTGAAGCTTCCTCCAAAAGACAAGTGAAAGCCCGGAGCCATGACGAATGTACCGGTCTCGTCTCGAAGGGCTGTGAATTGCTCCTCGTTAGGCAGTTCAGTGACCGGCAAACTCTGGACATTGCCCAAAAAGCTAATGGTGTTTGCCCCGGAGTTGTCTGTCCAGTCGCCGTTGCCAACTATTATCCCCATTATATCTGCAGTTCCGCTGAATACGACTGCATTGGGCGTTTCGATGAATACGACGCCTTTTAAGGTAACGTGCCCGGAAAAATGGGGATTTACATCAGCCAGGATTCTCACGTTCTCGAAGACTGCATCTGCAGTGGTGTTTGTGCTGGCGTCGACTACATTGGTCACATAGGGTTCAAAATAACCTGGGTCGGGCTCTGGAAAACTCGTTGGTGGCACACCGAAAGTAACGTGATTATCTATCGCGGCCTGCCCCGTTTCACCGCCTATGCCGGCTTGTCCGCCCTGCAAATCTACAAAGGCGAGGGGATTAGCAATGCTGACGTCGCCTGCTATCTGCGAATTGCCTGTTATAGCCAATGCCAAGAGTGAATCGTAGCTTTCAATATAAGCGTTCGATTCAATAGAAACGTTGACGCCGTCAAGCTCAACATTTCCGGTTAATGATAGTGGCCCTTTGCTTGCCACCCCGAAGTCAAAGACCGTGTTCGCGCTCTCGCTGAGTTCATAGTTGACTCTTATAGTCCTTGTTATCGAGTCGTATGCCCCAGTGACGTCCACTTGCAATGTGTCGTTGTCAATTTGTGTGATCGCAGCAGAAAAGCTCTGCCCCTGTGCCGTATTGAGTGTAACGCTGGGAATGGTTATAGTATTGCCATCGTCGGTTAGTGTGACACTCGAAATGTTGGAAGTTGCTGACTGTAAGGAGCTTGCAATTTCACTAAACCTTTGGTTTTGCGGTGTTGTGCCTGGTATTGAAACATGACTTACCCAGAGCCGAACAATCTCAAGTCCGGATTCGGCGCTTGTGAAGGCACCGTTGACCTTATGCTGATTTGAGGCGATTTGGACATTAGTGCCGGATAATGTTGCCATGGAGACAGCGAGGGCGGAAAATATGACTACAAATATCATAGATATGATAAGTGCAGCGCCGCGGCGCTTCGGAGCAGCCCGCTTTCTTGTGTGTATCATTTTCTTGTCCTGAAAAAGCACCACTTCGGCAGCGTTTTAGCAACTTCTATGTAGCATCTAAAGCATGGGATGCGTTCGCCATAACGACAAAGTAGCCAAACTGAGCGTGGTACAGACTATCCAGACCATCTTCAGTGCCGTGTAAGAACGAGCTGATTCGACTCGAACTATCTCTGTTGGCGAGCTTGCAATTCTGGAAGACGCCAGTTGCAGCTTGCAGCAGATACAAACAAGCAGATATTAAAGAATTACTTCAGTGTAGGAGGAGGGATTGTAATCTAATTCCCGATACAAATCAAAACCGGCTGGGATTTTGGTGCTGCTTGCTCGGTCAAAGTTCATTGTCACGTTGCCCTCTACTACGGTAGCACTGTCGGAGTAATTAATGATGGTGCCCTTAATCAACGCACTTGCGTTACCATAAAAATGTACGCCGCTTACCGCCATGATTCCTTCCAGTGTGGAAAAATTGCCGCCGAATGTGGTGGCGAAACCAGGGCCAATTATTGAAGAACCGATTTCACTCCGGATAGGATCAAACTCCGCGCCACTTGGATAGGGTCCAGTGTCAAAGTTGCCACAGAAATCAATTCTGTTAGTTCCGGGCTCTGGGTTGTGGATATCGCCGTCGGCAACTATGATTCCCTGAAGTGTTACGTTGCGGGTAAATGTAACCTTATTAGGGGATTTGATGAGCAAGATTCCCTGCACTGTGACACTGCCGTCAAAAACCGGGTTGGTTCCGGCTTTTATGGTTGCATTAGTAAGAGTGATTCCTTTGCTCAGGTCGGTCGAAGAGTCAACAATCCCGCCCGTGGCATATGGCAGGAAGTGGTCAACGTCAGGCTCAGGAAACCCTGGGCTGTCCATGCCTATAAAGACATGATTGTCGATAGCTTCCTGGCCGTAATCGCCGGCGATTTGCACATCGCCTCCAAAGGTGGCGTTGGCGTCTGGGTTGCCTATATTGACATCGCCATCGAAGTTCGTATTGCCCCCCACGGACACTCCGATAGTGCTGCCTGCGCTTTCAACAAACATATCTGCTTCCCAGGCGGAGTTTACAGCCGTCAGGGTGGGATTGCCAGGAAAGTTCAGAGGCCCCTTTGTTGCCAGGCCGTAATTGAAGATTGCGTGCTCGTATGGTTGAATGTTGAAATGGACCCTTATTGTACGCGTTATCTGGCCGCAACTGCCGGTGATATAAACCTGCAAGACAGTGGGGGTATTCGGGTCGATTTCGATTTGGCCGTTGAACATCCGCTCAGTTGCTGAGTCCAGAGCTACGGCTGAAATTGAACCGTGACCATTTACGGTTATGTTCGATATATCGTTGGCTGCCAGATCATCCTGCAAGATATCAACCACCGCGGCGAGGTAGTCAGACGATGCTGTTGAACTCGGTATCAGAACGCGACTTAGCCAGTATCGCATTACATCCAAGCCGGATTCGGCGCTTGTGAGAGCGCCATTGACTTTGTGCTGATTATCAGCAATCTGTACATTCGTACCGGACAACGTTGCCATGGAGACAGCGAGGGCGGAAAATAAGACTACAAATATCATCGATATGATAAGGGCAGCCCCGCTGCGCCGGGGGCACAATGGTTTTGAGGCAGGTGTCATTTTTCTCCCCACCGGAAAATAGAGACACTCAAACTGATTCTGCGCAACTTCTATGGGCCAGTATATGCCAACTAAAGTATAAGAAATATTCGCGACAAGGGCAAAATCGCTAAGCTATATGAGCCTGGCAATGCGCGGATGTGTTTTTGTGCCCGATAAGAACGGTGGAATGGAGCCAAGATATGACTATACGGCGTGCTCCTGCTCTGCGAAGTATGAACTGCGAGCAAAGGGGGCGGAAATGACCCAGGAAAAGCCCAATTCAATTGCCTTTTGCCTCCAGAAGTCGAATCTGGCAGGGGGCACGTATTCGACAACCTCAAGCGAGTCTTTCGATGGTTTTAGATATTGGCCGATTGTGATTCTATCACAGCCGACGCCTCGCAAATCCCTTAAAACCTGCGTGACTTCAGTGACCGTTTCTCCCAAGCCGAGCATAATTGAAGATTTGGTCTGAATGCCGTCGTAGGCTTCTTTGGCCATCCCGAGCAGATTCAAGGACTGTTGGTAATCGCCGCCAGATCGGGCAATTGGGTACAACAATGGGACTGTCTCGACGTTGTGAGCGAATACGAAGGGCAAAACTTCGCGCAAGATTTCTATGGCCTGCGCCTGGCAGTCGCGAAAGTCGGGCGTCAGGAGTTCAAATTTCATATCGGGACACTGCTGCCTTACCTTGTTAATGCAATCGCGAAAATGGCCAGCGCCGCCGTCCGGCAAGTCATCGCGGTCGACGCTGGTGATTACGATATATTTCAATTGCATTTGCTTAGCCATTTCAGCTAAGCGCAACGGCTCAGTAGGGTCCGGCGGGGCTGGTTTGCCCTTTGCAACCGAACAGAATTTGCAATTTCGTGTGCAGATGTTGCCTAAGATCAAAACGGTTGCCGTTCCCCTCGACCAGCATTCGCCTTGATTCGGACAGTTTGCATTGTTGCAGATTGTGTCCAGGCGTTGGCGAGTCAATATGCCTTCAACTTTTTCGTACATCTGGCCGGCCGGCAAAGGCCTGCGCAGCCAAGGCGGTAGTTTGCGTCGCTCGTTGCTTGTGGCTGGTGACTCGTACATTACAAAAGTTCGAAACTCAAATGTTCAAATTACTCACCAATTGTGAAGGCTCTTGCGATCTTCTGCTCATCCACTTGCCTTTAGCGAGAAATGGTTCTTGAGTAACTCGGATAGATTCTTCTTCACTTGACTCATTGAATAACGTTTGCCTGTTTCTTTTAGCACCGATGTCATTTCGACGCTGTCTAAGCCGCACGGTATTAACAAATCGAAGATGCTCAGGTCATTTTGGATGTTTATAGCCATCCCGTGATACGTTACAAATCTTGATACGCGGACGCCGATGGAAGCGATCTTTCTTTTGCCGATCCACAAGCCGGGCAAGCCCTTTCGCCGGTTGGCTTGTATGCCTAATTGCTCCAACAATTCTGCGCCAAATGCTTCGAGCAGTCTGATGTATTCGCTGATTCCAAGGCCAAGCCGCTGCAGATGCAGGATCGGATAGACGACCAATTGGCCTGGATTGTGTGCTGTTGTGCCTCCGCCTCTGCGGATGTCAACCACATCGATATGCCGTTCTGCTAACTCTTCTCGGCTGATCAGCAGCTTGTTGGCACTCTGCCGGGCGCCGAGAGTAATGACCGACGGATGCTCCACAATCAAGACGGTATCTGGTATTTCACCCGTGTGTCTCTTCTCGCGCAGTTCGTGCTGGAGCTGCAAGACCTCTCGATAATCGGCAAGGCCGCAATCAATAATGCGCAAAGAACCTTCAATTCTTTCAACCACAGATTTCACAAATTTTATTTTAACCATAGATTACGCAGATTGCACGGATTATCTGGTGGAGAGAGAGGGACGGCGCAGGCACCTTCAGGGGGACAGTGTTGGAACATAATGCTCTCTGGCGGATTCTATTCATTGTCCTCCTTTATAGGGCAGATGCTTTGTCCGTGCTTGCGTTTTCTGTGTGAATCGGTGAAATCTGTGGTTGCTTCTGCCCTATGCTGTTGGCGCATTGTGCCAAGCTAGGCCGAAGGCGTCTTTGACGGCGTCTTCTAAGGTTTCGGCGACAGTGGGGTGCGGAAACGTTACCAGAGCAAGTTCATCCGGGCCTCGGCTTATGAGCGTCCTCGCTAATGTTATAAGTTCGCTCGCCACTGAGCCGACAATCGTAACACCGACAATGGTGTTCTTAGAGTTGTCACGGACGACTCTTATCTGGCCGGTGGTATCATTGTGGGCCACACTTCGGCCATTAGCCTTGAAGAATCCCTTTCCTACCGAGACATCAATGCCATCGGATTTGCAGGTTTCCTCTGATTTGCCGACGGAAGCAACTTCGGGGAACGTAAAGATGACCCTTGGTATGAGGGAGTAGTCGGTCATCTTCTTGTCGCCGCCGGTAGCGTTTGCCGCTGCAACATCAGCCTCGGTGGTGGCGCCATGTGCTAAGAAAGTTGTTCCCACAACGTCACCAATGGCATAGATGCCGGGGACGTTGGTTTCCAGTCTCTCATTGATAACGATGGCAGAACCGTCCATTTGCAAATCCAGAGCTTCGACAGTTTCTTTATCGACAGTCGGTCTTCGGCCAACACAGACCAATACTTTTTCCGCGTCAATTGTCTGGCTGTTATCTAGGGTGATTCTTACCGGCGCGGTCGTCTTGTCTACTGAGGTGACTTTCGTGCCGGTAGCGGAATCAATGCCAAGCTTTTTGAATTCGCGCTCTATCAGCCGGCTGACCCATTCGTCCTCCATAGGCAGCAGTCGCGGCAGCGCTTCTACGATTGTCACTTTCGTTCCCATGGCAGCGTACACGCACGCCATTTCACATCCGATTACGCCGCCGCCAATGATTACCATCGACTGCGGTATTTGGGGAAGCGACAAAGCTTCCTTACTGGTGATGACGGTTTGGCCATCGCATGGGACGGCTGAAAGAGGCATTGTCTCAGAGCCGGTTGCGAGGATTACCTTAGCGGTTTCTATTTCGGTTTGTCCGTTGTCTGACTCGACCCTTATTTGACTTGGCGAGGTAATGGTGGCTCGGCCTTGAATCACTTGTATCTTGTTGGCCTGGGCCGATCCCGTCATGCCTTTACGAAAGCCAGCAACTATAGCATCCTTTCTTTGCTGGATCTTTTGCCAGTTTGGCGTAGCTGACGTGACGTCAAGGCCGATCTGATCTGCATTCTTAGCCGACAGCAGGGCATGGGCTGATGCAAGAAGTACTTTTGACGGGATGCATCCCCAATTCAGACAGGTTCCACCGATGAATTCTTTTTCGACCATAGCTACTGAAGCGCCCCTCTGTGCGCAACTCTTGCCGGCCCTGAAGCCACCTGGCCCAGCTCCGATTACTACGACATCAAAACGTTCTCCCATGATTTTGATTCCTTTATCGGTTATTTGTTTAGACTGCCCGCTTTTTTGCTGTCATCCCGTTGCCTCGCTCAGGACAAGATTGAGCCGAAAGGCGAAGCATCTGGCCTTGGCAGCGTAAGACGACAATTGGTCGCTGGCCAGATTCTTCGCTGCACTGCGTGGAGTTTATCCTTGAGCGAAGCGAAGGGCTCAGAATGACATACTATCATATATTCCTGTGAATAAGAGAATTGCGGTTATTGCCGCAATCAAGTCGGTCAGTTTGGATTATTTAGTTTTACTCTCAAAGGTTTAGTCCTTTGGCGCAAGGAGCTGGAACTCCCAAATGGTTGGGCCTTCGGCTGCATCCAAGATGTTTAGCCGAACATAGCGCGCGGTTATAGGTTCGCACTGCTTTGTATATTCCGGGCCGATCTTCGTACCAGCGGCAAATGTTCGCCATTGGTCGGTATTTCTGTACTGCAATTCGAATCCCCGCACGCGCTCGTAGGCCTCGCTGATTTTGACACGGTTGAATGTCACCGGTTTGCCGAGGTCTACTTCGAGCCAGGCTTGCTTGACGCCGTAGTCGGTTGCCCAACGAGTGGCTGGGTCGTCGTCCAGAGCCTTATCCGGGCTGTGTGCTGCCGTGTTTTGGAAGACATTCGAGGCCTTGACCTTCTTTGCAAATGCCAGCGAGGCTGAGGGCAGGGCGCGCGGAGAGATTTCGCCGGCGGGGCCATCGAGCTTGAGCACGACGACTGTGTTGAGGTCATGGCGATAGGTCTCGGGAACAGCAATTTCGATCGCTTCTTCTGTTTGCCGGACGTTGGCGGTGCCTCCGGTGAGCAGTGAGCTCATGACAATCTTTTTGGGGATGGGTGGCAGGGTGAGGGCGTCATCGGGCCAATCTAAAACATGGATGTAAATGGTGTGTCCCTTGTGCGTGCTGGCGCCCCAAGCACCCGGCATGAACGGCCCGCCACGCGTACCGTATATGCTTTTGCCATGTTTCTTGAGCCATGCGCCCATCTGTTTGAGCCGCTCGACTTGCCTTGGCTCGATTCGACCATCCGGCATAGGGCCGACATTGAAGAGTAAATTGCCGTCACCGCCGACTGCGCGGACGAGTGTATGGATACACTGCTTGAGTGATTTCATTTCGTCATTTGGTTTCCAGGCCCATTGGCGACAGATTGTCATGCAGGTTTCCCAAGGTCGATCGGCTTGGAATTTGCCGATTCTCTGCTCCGGTGTGTCGTGGTCGGCGGGCAGGCCTGCCCGGTTGTTGATGATGACGCGAGGCTGAAGCTGCCGGATCATCCTGAAGAGATTTTCTGAGTCCCAATCTTTGGCGCTGCCGCCCAGGCCGTCGAACCAGATGATGTCGATCTTGCCATAGTTGCTGCAAATCTCGCGCAGTTGGCCGTGCAGAAACTTGATGTAGCGAGAGTGATTCTCTGTGCGGTAGTCCGGATGATACCAATCGACGGGCGAGTAGTAGTAGCCGAGCCTTAATCCTGCTTTGTGGCAGGCATCAGCCAGTTCCTTTACCACATCCCGTTTGAATGGCGAGTTAGTGATTTTGTAGTCAGTCAGCTTGCTGTCAAACATCGAGAAGCCATCGTGATGTTTGGAGGTGAATACGAGATACTTCATGCCGGCATCTTTGGCGACCTGTACCCACTCGTCGGCGTTGAACTTGACGGGGTTGAATTGCTTGTAGAGATTGTCGTAAATTTTTGCGGGGATTGACCCTTTGCCGCTTCGGCCTCTTCGTTCGCCGCCTCGGGACCAGCCGATCTCCGTGCCTTTGAGGCTGACCGGCCCCCAGTGGATGAACAAGCCGAACTTCATTTCTTGCCATTGCTGAATGTCCTGCTCGCTGGCTTTTAGGTAATTGCCGGGTTCTTTCAAGCTGGCGGCATCGGCTGATTCTGCAGAGCAGCCTGCAAGCAAATACACTGCCAATGCCAAATAGACTACAAGTAAACACTTACTCCATTCGTTCTTTGACATAATTGCGCTCCTTTCTCTTTTCAGATTGCAGATTCACACGAGACAATACTATACCAGAAAGCCTACAGCAGGAAAACCTAAGGTTTGGATTTTGCACGAATCCAGCAGAATCGAATCCAAATGTACTCCTGTAAGTTGGGATTTTACACACATTTTACAAACACAATGGTATAGGGGCGGTATAATTATTTTCACTGGACTAACTAAGGAGACTCACAAGTGAAAAGATATTGTCATTTGGCGTTGTTGACATTTTATTTTGCCTTCGCAATTGGCGTTCCAGCGGGGTCCCCCGAAGTCGGCGTGTTTTCGGAATCTGTCCTCGTCGATGCTCTTGAAAAGGGGCGTTCGCTCATTGTTGCGGAAATACTGTCGGTTCGTGAAGATGCTGGAATGTATTACTACAACGCTGAGATCGTTCGACCGATTATTCTTGGTGACCTTGAAGAAAATGACCTATCGGGTCCACTGGAACTATTCGCAGGCGCGTCCTACGGCAAAGCTCTGAAAACGGGTTCCATTTATGTGCTATTCGTCACAAAAGACTGCCCATATTACTTTTCTTGGGCTCATAGGGATAGTATCCAAAAGGTAGACGTCACAGATGAGGAAAGGACAAAGGCTCTTGTGGAAGCAGCAGAGAGGGCGTATGCAAAGACATCAATTCGTAAGTTTCGGCAAGGATGGCGGCCAGTACAAGAAGTGGAGCTGCCGGCTCTGTCAGAGGGGATAGTTTCTCTCTGTGAGCAGTTTAGGACGGATCCTGAAAGCCGGACGGAGATCGGGAAAAAGATATTCGAATCAGACCTCGGTTCTCGGCGCGATGAGTCTAACCCACAATCTTCCATTATTTCATACTTGCCACCTCGAGTATCCCTTTCGCGTGAGCAGTTAGTCTCGCTTCTCGGCAGGCCGAATCTAAGGAGCGGGTGGACTTATTCCTGGCTTTGTGGACAAGTTGGGAAGGGCTCCAGAGCAAAAGAGGTTGGTGTTCTATCAGCGACATTTGACAAGAGCGAAGCAGGGGTCCGCGTACTTTATCAACGGCAGGAAAAGTCCAAATGGACGAAGTTCACCGCATATAGTATCAACCGTTATGTCAGCGTTTCTGGGTGCGCTGACACGGTGCCGTACAGGTTTCAGCGCGCACTTAAGGACAGTGATTGGGATATGGCTCTGTCCTTTTGTTCGAAGCCCGTCAAGGCCAAGGCAAAAGAATACAATTCGGCAGAAGCCTTTTTCAAGGACTTTATGCCGCTTGAGCGGATAGTCGAGCTATTAGGATTTTATGTGCGTGGGCACAGTAGCAGCGCAGCGAAGATTACGAGCCTACACTTTGATGAGATTCCCCTCGAAGTCTCTGGGGCAGAATGGCCGGTCAACTGGAAGTGGTCGCTGGTTAAGGATAATGACCGATGGTTAGTTGACTTCAAAACCATGCCCGTCGAGGTCTTGGTCAAAAAAGAGTTACTTCGACGTGAACTTGAGCATGAGGACGCAAACATCCGGATGGCTAAATTTGAGCAGGGCGTAGAATTCCGACTGACTCCTCTGGCCGAGGAGTTTGTGGTCGGTCAGCCCATGTTGTTTCGCATACAAATGACGAACACAGGCGATGACCCAATTCTATATATGGCTACAGGACCGCGATCTGTAATGACTAATGATCCAATGATTGTCATTGGGCCTAATGGCGAGACTGTGGACTATGTTGATACAAGCTATCAAATTATGGTATGGTCGGATGTGATTTTGCCTGGCGAGACAATCGATCTTGTCGATAGTTACGATGTTACGACTCAATACGCAATAATTGAACCGGGTCGATACACGTTCCAGTTCAAGGACAGGCCCCACCAGAAAAAACCTTCGAATATTGTTCAAAAGGATGTAAAGCCGGGCGAGCTGTCGCCGGCGGACAGTATTGCAGAGCGTCTGTCGGCTGTATTGCCTGGGGGCTGGACACTTACGAGACGATTATGCGGCAGACCAGCGCCCACTGACAGATCGCTGCAGAGCCCGATCTGTGTTCACATGGTAGGTAAGAGGCGAGGCAAAGCTATTGATGTGGATATATTCCTTATGGTCCACGCGGCTGGCGGTGAAATCACGCTTGTAGCTGGTTTTACAGACCAACTAAACCTCTGGGGGCGGTGTAAATGGGGAACCATCTACGGCAGGGCACGCAATGCGGAGGACTTATGGCCCGATTACGAAGAGCAGATTTTCGAGGCGCTTGAAATGGAAGGAGTGGATTCCCGCTTGCGCGGGAATGACGACTAATAACGGGTGCTTATTTTGCGATGGTCGTGTGGGCGGCGGGGAACATTCTCACGCCGCCGGTGTCGAGTTGGAGGATGAGGCCTTTTTCGGGGTCGAGGCCGATACAATTGCCGGTGAATGTTTGGCCGTCGCAGACAACCTTCACTCTATGACCTAATTGGATGCTCAATCTGCGCCACCGGTCGATTATGTCTTTGCTGTTCTTTTCTGCCGCTTCAAGCCAGCGGTCTAACGAAATAAGCAGTCTTTTCGCCAGCGATACACGGTCGCATATTGCCTGCCTTTCCAAGTCGATGCTCGTTGCGGTGGATTGCAATTCCGGAGGGAATGAGTCCTTCTTTTGGTGGCAGTTTATTCCTATGCCTATAATGTACGTTCTGCAGTCGGCATGGATTCCTGCTCCTTCGACTCCCTCGACCGAGCTCGGGACAAGTCTGCTCAGGACAGGTTTCGCAGGAATGACATCGTCACCGGTGCCTTGACGAGGAGAAGATTCGAGTAAGATACCGGCTACCTTATTGCCATTCAGTATTATATCGTTTGGCCATTTGATTTCTGCTTGACTACTGCCCGGTTTGCCTATGGCCTCGGCAGTTGCTACGGCACAGGCAAGTGAGAACAATTCAGGGCTGCATTTGCTATCAATTAAAACGATTGAACAAAGGATGCTGTCACCATGACCGCTCTGCCATTTTGAGCCGGTTCTTCCTCTGCCACTGGTTTGCTCTTCGGCGAAGACTACCAGACCGTCATTGTTCTTATTCTTAGCGTATTCTGCAGCAATGTCATTTGTGCTTGAAGTGGAGTTGTAGACGAGGATTTCTCTGCCGATGCGCTTAGTTTTCAGATTAACTTTTATCTTGTCGGGGTCGAGTTGCTCGGTTGTTGGCATAATTGTTTTAGTCACAAAAGGCACAAAAAATGTAAAGCGCAAAAGCTCTTTTGATTCTTGAATTCCTTTTGTTTCTTTTGAGCCTTTTTGCCGCTAACTTACATTTTCCCTTTTTGAGCTTTTTTGTGGCTAAGCTCTCCCTTTTGTTCCCAGATTTTAGTTACCTGTCCAGGCCAATATCAACGGCCGTGGCTGAATGAGTTATCGCACCGACGGCGATTCTATCGATGCCACACTGGGCGATAGCTGAAACGTTGCTTAATGTTATGTTGCCCGATGCCTCAAGCAAAGGCTTCTTGTTTCTGCCGCGCATCTCATTGCGCATTTCTACGGCGTGTTTTAGCTGCCATTGGCCCATATTGTCGAGAAGCACTATGTCGATTCCAGGAATCTCCAAGACATAGTTGAGCTGGTCATCGACGTGATCGACCTCCACAGCGATGAATTTGATGCCTTTGAGCTTTCTGGCCTCACAAATTATCTTTCTCAGCTTGGGTTGAAAATCTCTGCCGAGCTGGGCCAAATGGTTGTCTTTGATCAAGATGCCGTCGTACAGTCCGAGACGATGATTATGTCCGCCACCACACCGAACTGCGTACTTTTCGACGATTCGCCAGCCGGGCATCGTTTTTCTGGTATCGTAAATCCTTGCTTTTGTGCCCTGAATGGCACGGACATACTTGCGCGTAGTGGTAGCGATTCCACTGAGTCTCTGCAAGAAATTTAACATCACACGCTCAGCGCTGAGCATAGAGCGCAGCGGACCTTCAATCGTGGCGATTCGGCACCCTACGTAAGCGGATTTGCCGTCGCCTACGAGGACCCTTAGCTTGAGTTTTTCGTCATACTGTTTGAGGATTTCTCCGGCGACGTCGGTTCCGCATACGACTATTTCCTCACGTGATATGATGTTCGATTTGGCGATGGTATCGGCTTTGAATAGAAGCTCGCTCGTCATATCACCTCGTCCGAGGTCTTCTTTAATTGCCATCTGAATCAGCGGTCGTACTTTCGCAATGTTAAGTTCTTTCATTTTGCTTTTGCCTTTTACTTGCGTCCTGGATTTCTGAATGTGCCCGAATCACGATCATCGACTCTGCTGCCGTTCAACATTAGTCTCCCGTGTATCCACACGTCCCGACACGAGGGGAGTTGACCACGGGCAAGAACATATCCTCGTCACACTCGTGTTCAGCAGCACACTTATCGCACAGCCATCCCTCACCCGACCAGGCACATTCAGTACATATCTGCGTGGCTGGATTCTGGCAAGACACACAGCTTATCGGTGGCGGCTCATTCCTGGCCAGGACTTGGACGGACTTGTCCTTACGTTCACGTTCTCCTTCTGAAACGACTTTCAGCGCAAGATGCGTAGTGCTGCCGAAGTCATACTCATGGTTAAATTTCATTCCGGGCTGAAGAACCTTATTGAGATTAACGTTCATACTGCATTCGTGAAATTCTGCCATTGGTGCCACCGAGTATCTCTTACCTTCGATTTCAAACGCACTCATGTGGCCGCAACATTCCAGCCAAGTTCGCCTAAGGAACCCGTCAAGCACTTCAAGGCTTGCATTAGCCGGTACGTCGAGATGCATCCAATATCCGGGTGCGTATCGTCCTTCAACCACGAGATGAAAGCTTTTCGCCGTTTTGGCCCCGCCCACCGGCTTCTTGGATGCATCTTCCTTTTGTTTGCACGATTTAAGATGCTTGTTCATTGCCCCTTTGCTGAAAGTGGCACCGCATAGATTGCACTGTCCGTTCGATATCTGCTTTGTCATTTCTTGATCCTCCATGTCAATAATCGGTCCTTGTTTCATTTGGGCCCATCCGAATACTTGTCAAAGCCCACATTATAGATAACATTCCGGGCATATCTCAACCCTGCGACTCGACTTATATGAAACAGATTGTAATCAAACACGTCGCGTCGTCCGGGGCTGACTCTTTTCCCGCCCAATCTTCCGACCAGAAGCCAAGGCTGGGTTTTGTTTCTGTGATATCCTGCACTTGTCGCAAATAAGCTTATTGGGGCATCCCGTATCGGAACCACAACTCAGACAGGGAAACACTGTTTTTTTAACTTGCACTGATTATTACCTCCTGGGGCTGACAAAGGAAAATCTCATTTAGATTAAGCGCTTTGTTTACCTGATTGACCGCAACCATAACTTCGAGGCTCACGATGTGTTCAAAATTATAGCTGACTAATGCATCAGCCTTGCACAGGGTTGCAACAGCGATGTGAAGAGCATCGGCTTTGAAGTCGGAAGGTACAATTTTCTCATCACAGTACCTTTGCGCAAGTTCGTCTGCCTGCTTGCTTAAACGCATCGTGACTGGCTTTAGTTTTGCTTTCTCGACTTTTTGCCATAACTTCTTGGCAATATGCTCTGGTGCCGCTTTGATCTCCCATTCGCTAACCCAAGAGTACACCCCAGTGAACTTGTCCTCAGCAATCTGCTTCAAGAGGATGTTTGCTTCAGCAAAACGTGCGGGATTGCTACGATTTAGTGCCCAGCCTAATATTGACGAATCAAGATATAAGCGTAATTTCCTCATACTAATCTATTGATTCTAAGTTCTTTCCTTGTGTTTTCCCTTATTCGTGCCTAATCTTCTTGTTTTCCTTTCTGTTTTCTTTGTCCGAGACCGAACGAGAACTAATTCCGGCAACTGTTTCAATTCCCGCAGTTGGTCCCGCAGAAAGGCCGCCCGCTCAAAGTCGAGGGTCTGGGCGGCCTCAAGCATTTCTTTCTCAATCTGATTGGCCAGTTCGACCTTATCATATTCATTGTCGCCAAACTGGACAGCCTGGCGGGCTGTCTGCCTTGCTTTTACCCGGTCGGCCAGACTTCTGCGAATTTCCTTCCTAATCGTCTCGGGCGTAATATCGTGTTGCCGGTTGTAGTCCAATTGAATTTTACGGCGTCTGTTGGTTTCGTCAATAGCTTTCTGCATTGAGTCGGTGACTCTGTCGGCGTACAAAAAGACGGTAGCGTTGACGTTTCTTGCGGTTCTGCCGATTGTCTGTATCAACGAAGTTCGGCTTCGCAGGAATCCTTCCTTGTCCGCATCGAGGATGGCGACGGCTGAGACCTCCGGCAAATCCAAGCCTTCCCGCAGCAGATTTATGCCGACCAGAACGTCAAATTCGCCATGGCGCAGGTCCCTGAGTATCTCAACTCTTTCGAGCGTGTCGATTTCACTGTGCAGATAACGGCATTTGAAGCCCTTCTTTGCGATGTAGGTTGACAGGTTCTCAGCCATTCTCTTTGTCAAGGTTGTAACGAGCGTCCGCTCACCGGCTTTGACACGCTTTTGGATTTCACTTAGGAGGTGAGGAACCTGGTTGCTGGCTGGATGCACAAAGATTTCAGGGTCGAGAAGTCCGGTGGGTCTTATGATTTGCTCGACAACCTCATGATTGCATTTCTCGAGCTCGAAAGGCCCAGGAGTCGCAGAGGCGAAAATAACGCGCGCCCAATTCTGCTGGAACTCTTCGAAGCGCAAGGGTCTATTGTCCAGTGCGCTGGGCAGCCTGAAGCCATGCTCTACGAGGACCTCTTTTCTGCTTCTATCGCCGGCCCACATTGCGCGTATTTGCGGGATGGTGGCGTGGGATTCGTCGATAAACAAAATGAAATCCTTCGGAAAATAATCAATCAGCGTATAAGGCCTGGCTCCGGGCGGCAGGCCCGATAGATGCCTGGCGTAATTTTCAATCCCGCTGCAATAGCCAACCTCCCGAATCATTTCAAGGTCGTATAGGGTTCTCGCCTGGAGGCGCTGAGCTTCAAGCAGTTTGCCCTGGCTGCGGAGTTCAGCTAACCGCTCTTTCAGCTCTGCCTTAATACTCTCTACCGCGGAGTTGATTCTGTGGCCGGGCATAACATAATGCTCGGCAGGGTACACAAAGACTTGTTCTTCAGCAGCCAGGATCTCGCCGGACACGGGATTGATGTAGCTTATCTTTTCTACCTCATCGCCAAAGAACTCAATGCGGACTGCAAAGGATTCGTAAGAAGGATGCAGCTCGACGACATCGCCGCGGACTCTGAATGTCCCTCTCGCAAAATCGATATCATTTCTGGTGTACTGGATATCGGCTAACCTGCCGAGCAGGTCATTTCTGTCTACGTGGTCGCCGATGCGAATCGTCACTACGCTGGCCTTGTAATCTTCAGGTGAGCCCAGCCCGAATATGCAGGAGACGGAGGCGACAATAATGCAATCGTTCCTTGTCGAAAGGCTGGTGGTGGTGGACAGCCGGAGTCGGTCAAGGTCAGCGTTCTTCGATGCGTCCTTTTCTATATATATGTCTCGCTGCGGAATATAGGCTTCGGGTTGATAGTAATCGTAATAGCTGACAAAATACTCCACAGCATTTTCTGGGAACAGCTCTTTGAATTCCTCATAAAGCTGTGCGGCTAACGTCTTATTGTGGGAAATGACCAGCACTGGTAGGTCAAAGTGAGCTATGAGGTTTGCCATTGTGAATGTTTTGCCGCTACCTGTGACGCCCATTAAGGTTTGGTATTCTTTGCCTGTGCGCAGGCCTTCTACGAGCCGGCTTATGGCTCTTGGCTGATCGCCGGCAGGCTTGAACTGGTTATTTAGCTTGAATATGCTCATCTTCTTGTACTATCTTAACATCAAATTGCGGAGAATTCACGTTCTTTTCATTAGAGGCAATCGGCATGGCCTGGAGCAGGTTCCTCGCCTTCATTGACGTGGCCAGCATGAGTCGAAAATCTTTTGCTTGTTGCGTTCTTTTAGATAGAATATGGGTTCCGCGATTAGCGGAAAGTTGTTTTGCAATTTGATTTGGAGATGAAACTATGGAACGCAATTGCTTGATTCTTATGGGTCTGGTCATAAGTTGTGTTCTGTTTATGCAGATTGGCTGCCAAGAGCAGGCTCAGGTGACAGAGGACCAGTCCCCTTTACCGGATGAGCAGGCCGAAACCGCGCTGGAGCCTGAAGTCGTGGTGGAAGCACCAAAGACCGCTGTCGTCGCTGAAAAGGTTGAGACTGAAGAGGCTGAGACTGTACCCGAGGTTAATCGACCCGCACCGAAGATTACGTTTGAACAGGAGATTTGTGATTTCGGCGACGTCGGGCCGGGGACAACGAAGACCTGTGAGTTCAAATTCACAAACGCCGGAAATAGGCCGTTGGAAATTACGGACATCGAGAAGTGTTGTGGCGTCGTGGCGAGATTAGGCAAGAGGAAATACGTGCCCGGCGAAAGTGGAATCTTGAAGGTGCAGCCTCGTTTCGGCTCGGGACCTGGTTCGTGGAGCCGGAGGGTGTACGTCAACAGCAGCGATAAAAAAAGGCCGCGGGTTGCACTGACGATAAAGGCCAAGATTGTGGCGAAGGTCGATTGGGAGCCAAAGAGGTTGAAGTTTTCGCCCAAGAAGGATGAGGCCGGCTGCCCTAAGATTACGCTTAGATGTCTTGATAATCAGCTATTTTCGATAACGGGGTTCAAATCGACCGCCGATTGCATAACCGCTGACTACGACCCTTCGACGGAAGCAACCAAGTTTATTTTGCAGCCGAAGATCAATTTGGAAAAGCTGCGAAAGGGTTTGAGTGGTGTCATCAACATTAGCTTGACTCATCCAGATTTTGATACGGTCACTATCGTGTTTGATGTACTGCCGAAATTCACAATCAGTCCGCCAACAATTGTCGTATTCGATGCCACACCAAACAAGCCCTTAGTTAGGAAAGTGTGGGTATTGAACAATACGGGTGAGGATTTCGAGGTTGAATCGACGTCATCGCGGAATAATATTGTCAATGTTCTGGGCCAAGAGAGAGTCGGCAAAGGTTATCTGCGTGAGGTGGAGCTGACGCCGCCGGCGATCGAAGGTGACCGGAAGGTTTTCACGGATGTGCTTTCTGTCAACATAAAGGGGTCAGAGAAGCTGATGGTTTCGTGTCGCGGGTTCTATTCAAGACCAAAGGGCGCACCACGCGTACCGGTCAAGCGTGGAGGTGGCCCCGCTGTGCGCAGACGCTAATGCAGACATCATCAGGAAGGAGTTAGCTACTAATGGCAAAAGGCAAACTTCGGTCGATAGCTGTGATGACAGGCGGGGGTGACTGTCCCGGACTGAATGCTGTGATCCGGGCTGTGGCTAAAACAGCTATAAACAAATACGGGCTGGACGTATGGGGGATTCAGGACGGCTACCTGGGGCTCATTGAGGACAGGATGGAGCTTCTGAGCTATGACGATGTCAGTAATATCTTGACCAGAGGCGGTACTATCCTGGGGACAAGCAACATTGCCAACCCATTTAGATTTTCCGTCAAGGTGGGCAACAAGCCTCAGTCCAAAGACGTTTCCAGTAATTGCGTAAAGGCACTCAAAGCTCGCGGTGTTGACGCCCTTATTTGCATTGGTGGCGATGGGACGATGGCTTCAGCGGCAAAGTTTGCAAAAAAAGGTCTCGTCGTAATGGGGGTGCCGAAGACAATTGACAATGATCTGTACGGCACGGATGTTACGTTCGGCTTCAATACAGCGGTCACGACAGCCACCGAGGCAATCGATAAGATTCATACCACTGCCAGCTCGCACCATCGAGTTATGATTGTTGAGGTGATGGGACGGTACACCGGCTGGATTGCACTTTATTCCGGCGTGGCAAGTGGTGCGGATGTCATATTGATTCCCGAGATACCTTATAGGCTCCGGAAGGTGTGCGAATATGCCGTGGGCCGCTCACGGCGAGGTAGGCGATTCAGTATCGTCGTAGTCTCTGAAGGGGCTCTGGAAAAACACGGTCGGATGGTTGTAAAGAGGAGGATTTCAAGCAGCCCGGATCCTATCCGGCTGGGTGGCATTGGAAACAAGCTCGCGGCGGACATTAATAAAGAGACTGGCCTTGAGTGCAGGGCTGTGACTCTTGGCCACGTTCAACGAGGTGGGACGCCAAGTCCATACGACAGGGCGCTGGCCACGAGCTTCGGGCACGCGGCGGTTGAGTTGTTGGCCGAGGGTGTCAAGAATCGTCTGGTCGTCCTAAAGGGCGGAGAAATCTCCAGCATAGCGCTTTCGCGCGTCGCGGGCAAGATAAAGAAGGTGCCAAGAAATCATCGGCTAATAAAGGCGGGCTTGGCAATAGGTACAAGTTTTGGCACTTAGTGCCCATATCATAAAGAGAAGGGGCTGCAAGTGATGCTCACAGCCCCTTAGTTGACAACGTTTAATGCGAGTTTACGACCTTCGTTTTCGCAGCAAAGTCAGGCTGCCGAGGCCGAGAATCGCGAGCGTCGCTGGTTCGGGGATAGCTGTATAGAGCTGTCCTATCTCAGCTTCGCTTAGAGACCCCATCCATATCCGGACGTCATCTATTGAAGAATTGAGAAAGTCATCATCTTGGGTGTCTTTGCTTCCCAAGGCGAGATTTGCTGTATTTGCGATGCTTCCAGACACTGATGCAGTTCCATCGAGCACGGCGTCGATCCACAGTTCTGCCTGATCTCCATTCCTCTGAGCAACCACAAAATGCCACTGGTCGTCGGCATACGCTTGTGTTGAGTTAACTGTCGCATCTGTTCCATCCGTATTGAAGTTCAGAGACAGCTTGTTGTTCGGCGTTGAAGGCGAGTGTTCAAGTTTGTACCATGTGCTGGAATTGCCTGCAGAGCCTTTTCTTATAATGTCACCATCGATTTCCTCTCTTGTGAGAACCCAGAGCGATATGGCAAAGTCGCCTGAACCGGGATTCAGAGACTCATCGTGGTGAACAAGAATACTCTGACCGTTGGTCTTGCCGTCGCCCGTGAAATCAAAAGCGCCCCCATACATGCCGCTTGCAATCCATGCTGGAACGCCGGGGTCATCGCTCAGATGACCGTCGTTACCATAGCCCGAATAGTCATAGACCAAACCACCTGCGGTATAATCCTCCCCCAAAGCAGCGACATTATCAAAGCGGAATGTCATCACTTGTGTCGGCAGTGCTTTTGCACTGGCTGCCCAGACCGCCGTCACTAACATACAGATTGTCATTAGCCTTTTCATCGTCATCATTCCCCCAAACTAACCTTAATTACGAGAACACAATTTTCATTCAACCTTTTGGCACATGGGCACATAGGTAGAGCCTTTGCGCACTTGGATCTTCCCTGGGTACAGAGCCATCATGGCTGATTTCTTGGTGAAAGAGATATCACCCTGCAGAGTATAAAGCGCCCATTCACCCCCAATTCAAAACGCATTATACTATATCATGATAGCGTTGTCAAGCGTTAAGTGTAGATTTTTGGAGGAACTGTATCTTATTCGGACCAATTCGGATGATGCGTCCGAAAAAATATGCTCGCTCACCCACCTTAAGCGCAATCCGCTCTTCCACGGGCATAGGAAACTGCCGGGAATCCTGTGTGAAATTCTTCGGCGGATTATGTCAGGAGTGAATTTGAGCATTCTTAGAATAGCCGTACGGGCTACAGACTGCGTTGGCTAACTCGTGCTACGTAGCGGAGGTACTTCGCAGAGTAGCAAGGCCGTCCTACTTTTTCCTTCTGCACCGTCTTTTTGGCGGCCCGCGTTTTCGACTTTACACGGACGTGGTAGGGCGGTAGAATCAAATAATGAGAACCGGCATGGGCGCACGGAGCACCGAAGCTATTAGTTAGTCAATGTCAATAGTAAAGATGCAGGAACGGTTGTGGAAAAGATAAAGATTTATGACACGACTCTTCGCGACGGTATGCAGGCTGAAGGCGTCAGCTTTTCGCTGGAAGATAAGCTCGCCATCGCCAGATGCCTCGACGAGCTCGGCCTGGAGTACATCGAAGGCGGATACGCTGCCTCCAACCCCAAAGAGATGCAATTCTTTCAAGAAGCAGCCAAGCTCGGTTTAAAGAATTCGAAGATCGTAGCGTTCGGCAGCACGCGTAGGGCTGATCGCACCGTTTCAGACGATGCTTCGCTCAAGTCAATGCTTGCCTGCAAGACAGCGGCAGCGACGCTCGTCGGCAAAACCTGGGATATGCACGTTACGAATGTACTTGGCTGTTCGCTGGATGAGAACGTGACGATATGTGCCGAGTCGATCGAGTATATGAAAAAGCAGGGCGTTGAAACGATTTTCGATGCTGAACACTTCTATGATGGCTACAAGAAAAACCCAGCGTATGCGATGAAGGTCCTGGCTGCTGTTGCTGAAGCGGGTGCCGACGTGCTGGTGCTTTGCGATACTAACGGCGGCTCTTTGCCCGACGAAGTATACGAAATCACCAAGGCCGTCTGCGAGAAGTTCAGCACGACGGTGGTTGGGATTCACACGCACAACGACACTGACTGCGCTACGGCCAATACCCTCGCTGCGGTTCGAACTGGTGCCCGGCATGTGCAGGGCACAATGAACGGGCTCGGCGAGCGATGCGGAAATGCAAACCTGTGTACGGTTATACCAAACCTCGCATTTAAGATGGGCTTCGACGTCCTCACCGGCCAAAAGATCAAAACTCTGACGGAAGTGTCGCGTTTTGTTTTCGAGATAGGCAATCTTGCGCCAGTAATGAACATGCCGTATGTCGGCGAGAGCGCTTTCGCGCACAAGGCTGGTTTGCACGTAGATGCACTGCGCAAAGACAAACACACATACGAGCACATCGCCCCGGAGCTTATCGGCAACGAACGGCGATTCCTTATATCGGAACTGAGCGGCAAGTCGAATGTCCTGGCTGAACTGGAAAAGGCGAAGATTGCTGAGGATAAGGAGTTGGCTCGCGAGATACTTCTTCGTGTCCAGGAACTTGAGAATGAGGGCTATCAGTTCGAAGCTGCCGACGCCAGTTTTGACTTGCTCGTTAAGAAGGTCATGGGCACATTTAGGCCATCGTTTGACCTGATTAAGTATCATGTGACTGCTGAGAAGCGAGCAACAGGTGATTTGGTTACCGAGGCAACGGTTAAACTTAGGGTCGGCGACAAAGAAGAACACGTTGTGGGCGAAGGGGACGGCCCGGTAAACGCACTTGATGCGGCTTTGCGAAAATCCTTAGAGAATTGTTACCCAAGCATCAAGGATGTTCATCTTATTGATTATAAGGTGCGGGTTGTCAATGCTGGAGCTGGAAC
>DAOWID010000293.1 GCA_030641115.1 Planctomycetota bacterium
ACGGCGAACGCAGGGTCTTATCACAATTCTGCCCTCGCAGAATTTTCCCAATTTTGTAGTAGCCGGACTTCGCATCGCGTTCAACTTTCGCCCCAAGCAGGCCTGTCTTTATCCGTTTCGGCTTTGGATACTCTCCGTCGCCAACATAAGTATGCCCCATGTTGAGTTCACCGACCATCTCACCGATGATATACGTCAGATCGCCGCGGTGATTCACGTATTTGACCAGCGGTTCATAGTGTTTACGCATCGCTTCCCAGCCAACACCATGCAAATTAGGAACGTAGAAGAATTCGCGCATCTGCCGCCAGCATTCATTGAAAATCTGCCTCCATTCGGCCTTTTTGTCCAGGCGAACCTCCATAGCTGAAAGATTCAGTGTCTCCTCGATTTCAATCTTCGCTTTCGGCAAATCGATAATGGCGTATTTGCCGTCCAAGACAACCAGCATCTTCTTCTGGTCAGCCGATATCTCGTAACCGCTGAACTGCCCGAGTTCGGTTTCCTTCTGCTCCTTAAGGTCAAACAGCCGCAACTGGGCCTTCTTATCCTTGCTGCCCTTTCGATTGTAGTACAGGCAATCACCTACCGAATTAAGGTTGTAGTAGTTTGAAACCGCCACAGGCAGCACCGTGATGCGGTCCTTGATGCCGTCTATGTCCACCTTGATTTTTTGTTTTTTGTTCTTTTTGGCGGCATCATCTTCCGCCTGCGGCTTCTCGGCGTCTTGTTCTTCAGTGTCTTTCTTGGATTGTGCTTTTTCGGCGTCCTGTTTCCTAGTCTTTTCTTTCTTCTTCACCTCGACTTCATCGCTTCGATATTTGAAAGGAGAATCGGTGCTTTTGGCCAGAGTTATAAGATATATTCGTGACATATCCTGGTAGGCATGGTTCCATTCCGTCCTGCCGCAAATCGGATCGAAATCCCTGTTGGAAGTGAAAAAGACAAATTTCCCGTCCGAACTGAATGTGGGATTGGATGAATTGTACCAGTCATCCGTCATTTCGTAGGATTTCTTGTCCTTCAACGAATAAAGATATATCTTGTCCATCATCTCGAGTTCGTATTTGGCGTAGACAATCCACATACTGTTTGGTGACCAGGAATAATGTCCGAACTCCCAAGCCTCGGATTTGTCAATCTCGGTTATGTTGCCGGTTCTGACATTCACATATCGCAGCCGCAGCCTCTTGTCCGCCCAGAGAATCTTTCTACTGTCCGGTGACCAGTAGATCTTGTATTTGTACGTTTCTGCGCCTTTTGTCACCTCTCCACATGGGGATAATATCCTGAGCGGGATTATTCGTGATATTCTCAATTTTCTTGGTTTTGAAATCATAAATCCATATATCGTCGGCCATACCCCCGCGATAACGTTTCCATGTACGAAACTCGCGAAACACGCGGTTGTAAGCCAGTTTGCTGTCATCCGATGCGAACGAGCAGAAGCCGCCCCGCGGCAGCGGCAACTCCTCAGCGAGGCCGCCCGATTTCGATACGCAGTAGAGCTGCCCGTTGAAGCTGTTAAACGAACGCATCCGTGAGCGGAAGATGATGCCTTTGCCGTCATTTTTCCACGTCATCACAATGTTATTCGGCCCCATCCGGTCGGAGACATCATCGCGCTCAAGCGTAGCGGTGAATGTCAGGCACTTCGGCACACCGCCGCCCGCCGGCATTAGATAAACCTCTGTGTTGCCGTCATATTGACCGGTGAAAGCGATATTCTTACCATCCGGCGAGAAACGCGCAAACATTTCAAAGCCTTCATGGTTTGTGAGTTTGCGGGCCACGCCGCCGGTTAATGGTACCGTGTAGAGGTCACCTGCATACGTAAAGACAATCCTATCCTCACAAATCGCAGGAAAACGCAGCAGCCGGGCTTCATCGGCGGCGAACGCAGGGTTCACAGTGATAACTGCCCAGATAAAAAAAACATACAAGCGATTCATTTTAGCTCCTAACCCGAATACAATGTTTCTTAATCGACACTTCTCGCCGGCATCTGCTCAGCAGCGCCGCTGGACTTCAATTTCATCAATCCGACTCACACGATATTCTTTTCATTCACCCCAACAGAAGTTGCTGGACAGTTTATTGAATAGCAACTCATTTGTCCATCGTAAATGCTGTCTCAATCAGCCAAAGCCCCGAGTCCTCCCGGAAAGATGAGATCGGCTGTCACCTGTCCTTCCCGAAAATGTCATCCGGGCCGAAGAACCCAAAGGATTGTGTCGGCTTGGGCACTTGGATAGGGTCAAACAGGTCTGTTTAACTTCGAACGGATACCAAGGAACTGCCTTCCATGGGGGAAGGGATCCGCTTATGGAGGGGGTACTCCGCGCAGATTCTGCGACCACCCTGACAAAAAAAGTAGGACAGATGGACGGCCAGAGGCATTGAGATGGAGCAGACCATTCAAGCACTGTGGCGCCTGCCAATGGCCCCATTTTCGTCAGTTGGCGCCTACAACTGCCCTACAACCCGAAAGCCGGTTATCTGCCAATTCGAGAAAAATGCTCACTCCGTAAGTTCTTTAATGCAAACAATTTATAAGAATCGCAAAAATTGTAAACGTTTTCAATGTCCTATGCGCTTTGCACCGCCACTGTTTGAAACTAGCCTTCTAAATACACAAAAAAGAGCGACTCTCAGTACTTGGAGAGTCGCTCTTAAGCGGTGATAGCAATGATTGAAAAGCAATCGGAAATTTGCAGGGATGCCCAGTCCGCTGTGTTGCTCCAGCGTAAATGGCAGGCTGAGATTGAGAGGGCTGTAGATAAGGTCAAGCTGGGCGCTATTCGTAAGAGGAAGCGGACGAAGACGGATGAATGGTTCAGGCGGCAGTGGTACAGGGAGATGATGAGGGATAGGAAGAGGGCACAGAGTGGTAAAGTACCAGCAAAACTGGCACAGCGAGAGTTACAGCACTCATGATGGTAGGATCCTATGTGCGAGCATATGATGGGGATGCAAGCCCCTGGAAGGCCAAAATTTACAAAGAAATCACTATATTGTTTGTCAACCGATGGGCTACGATAGACGTCTGAACTGGTAGTTGGAGTAAATAGCCTTAATGGAGAACACAGACAGAAGCTTAGTCGATGCCCATCTTCGGGGCGATAGGACAGCCTTCGGTGAGCTTGTAAGCCGATATGGGGATAGTCTATTGGGGTACTTGACAAGAGTTTGTGGGAATCGAGAGCAGGCTGAAGACCTTTTCCAGGAAACGTTCAGACGTGTCCACGAGAAGGCCCATACGCTTCGAGGCAGGCAATTTAAGAGTTGGCTGTATACGATTGCAACACGTGTGGCTATTGATGGTTTTCGCAGGCGTGCAAGGCGACACGCCATATCACTCAATCAGAAACTCGATTGTGATGGTGAAAATTGTGAAGAGTTGGCTGCAGTCGCCGTAGCGGAAAGTTGCCGTGATCCTTCAGAAAAAGTGATAAGGGCTGAGCAAAAAGAGCAGGTCAGGCAGGCTCTTGAGTCGTTGCCGGCAAGGCAGCGGGTGACCCTCGTCCTGGCGTACTATCAGGGCCTTACTTACCGAGAGGTGGCGGACGTTATGGGTTGTTCTATGGGTGCTGTAAAGACCCATATGTACAGGGCGCTTAAGACGCTGGCACGAAGGTTACCTGATGTTTCGGGGGTTGACATATGAATCGTCACCTTACAGAGCGAGAACTGATTGAATACCGGTTCAAACTGGCCTCCGATAGGCAGATAGGAGAGACTGCTGAACATTTATCAGGCTGTGCCGAGTGCCGAGAGCATCTGAAGCAGCTAAACCGAAAGTTTGCCGCACTGGATCTGCTGCGGGAGGATATACGCGTGTCTGAGGGACTGGTTTCTCAAGCAGTGGAGCAGGCCAAGCAACCGGCGCCAAGGAAGGTTATTCCGTTCAGTAAGTATCCTTGGATTGGTGTAGCCGCCGCGGTGTTGGTAGTGGGGTTCGTGATACTGATTGGCAGTCTGACAGATAAGCGGCCGGTACGCCACGAATTTGCGAGAGGGTCGAAGTCTGAGGACAAGAGATTATGTGAGGAAATAGAGTCGCTGGCAAAAGCAGAAGAAGATTCAGAGATGTTGATGCTGGCAAAGGGGCTCGACGACAAAGCGGGTGTACCACTGGGTGAGACCTGGGCCATGAGAGATGTGGCGAGGGGAAAACCTGCCGTACCTTCAGCGGTGGATGTCCTTGGTGTTCGAAAGGATCTGGATAGCAGTGGAGCCAGCCGGCTTGCTCAACAAGCAAAGCCGGAGGAAGGAGCGTTCGGCCCGGAGCGAGGCTGGCCGATGGAGAAAGAAGAGTTTGCTGCTGCGACGAAACCTGTAAAAGAGTTATTGCTGGATCAACAAGCGCGGCGTTCGGAGTATGGATTTCAGGATGTACGGGAATACGGGGAACGGTTAGCAGGTGTTGCTGGAGGTGACATAGCCAAGGATGGAATACCCGAGCAGCCGCCTTTTGCGCCGGCGAGTGCAATTGAGATAGTGGTTCTACCCAGGCG
>DAOWID010000078.1 GCA_030641115.1 Planctomycetota bacterium
AAGCGGTGCCTCGATTGCCATATTAATATTGCTCCTGAATTCTATGTTGAACGTTTCTGGGCGATTGTCTCGGCCAAAGGCTGAGCAAAGTTAGGTATTATCTTTTCCGCCATCAATTCTTCAGCCAGCCGGCATTGATCGTCAAAAGATTTCAGTGCGTCAAATCTCCCTTCAGCTTGAGGATACTGCCGGATTGTAAAGGCAAGGCTTATCGCGTCATCCGGACTTTGCCTTTTTCCTCCAGGCTCATAAACACTCGTTTTTGACTCAACGCTGATTCGAGCCTGCCTGCGCTCATCGTCGGATAGTGCTATCACCACGCCGGGCGAAAAGCTGATGGGCTTGGCACAGGGCAGGTCCAGAAGACAGCTAAAGGCAGTTGAGCCAAATAGTGCTTCTGCGATGACCTCATCATGGCTGCCCATATAATCAAAATCCATAGCGAATGTAACATCCAGTGAATCTATATCGAGATGACTTACCCCGAGCATATAAGGGACAAGCTCAAGGATGAATCTATCCAGGCGATAGGCCTCTTCAAAATCCGGCGGATTGACAACTCCGCAGCCAATGCGATCCACCTCAAGACTAATCCAGCGGTATTGGTCGATGTTACGGTCTTCTTCGAGGCAGTATTCGTTCTTATCACGCCGGTAGAAGCAGCCCATCGAAGGGAATTGCTTCTGCACTCGCTCGAAAAAGGTCAGGATGGTATCTCGCTGAGTAGGCAGGTCAAGCTCGGTATTGATGTGCATATCGAGATAAAAATCATCGCACAGGGAACTGTAACTATTCAGAGTCATCGTTGAGAGACCCTCCAAATCAGGCTTCGGCAAATCATTTTGCCTGATACCTTATCAGAAAACTTGAACTTCGAAAATCGTACAATTAGTCGAACTTTCATCAAGGCATAACTGTCACACTAATCTGTCCTCAACTTGCCAGATAAGCTACCACAGAACAGTCCACAATATAACAGTAAAAGGCGAAGAAAACCAGTTTTTTCTCCCTCGCATTTCGCCTTCTCGGCGGGGTCTTCCCGGCTGTAATGCCGATCTGAAGACCCGCAATTATGCCAAATCCGGGTCGGCTAATTTCAGCTCTGTGGCTATCGCTCCGATAGTCGATAAAATAGCGAAGGTGAATATCCACAGGCCGCAATATTTCACTGTCTCCCCGACAGCGATCCCATGGATCTGCCCCAATGTTGTGAAGATGGCGGTATAAAGTACGCCAGTCGCGACACCGCAAGCAGCCGTAGTGATAATCCGCTTCCACAACGCAGCCCCGCCGCACCCCAGCGTGACCACGGCACCGCAAGCTACGGGCACAAGCACCGAAAGCCACCAAATATCTCTTAACCGCGGCAACGCGCCCATGTTTCTAATGTAAATAAAATCCGCAAGCCCCAATATAGCTGCCGCGGCGGCGGCGCACAAGCCTATGTGCCAATATCGCGACTCCATCGATGCCCGAATCTCAGCTCGCTTGCGCATCCGACGCCGTATCGTTAGTGGCCAGTTGTAAAACAAACAAAATGCCCAGTGCTCCAGAAGCGCGCCGCGCTCGCCAAACACCGGAACAATATGCGCTGCCTCAGTGGCCCAGTGAGCCGCCATGAAGCGTGCTAACGTGGGATAGTGATACGTCATCTGAATCGGGAATGCCAGGTAACCTATGTATTTGAAAAAGCCCAGGACCACTGCGATATTGTAATCTTTGAAATTCCGCTCGCGTATTACAAGGTACAGCACGTAAAACCCACGGACCAGTGACCCCGGCGAGATCAGCGTTAGCTGAAACGCAGCCAATATCGCCGCAACCCTCAGCACAGCCTCGTCCCAGGTCAGTTCTGGGTGTCTCAATACATAAATAGTCGCCACCAGCACAGAAACAACCTGCGTTACCGGCAGAGTGCATACGTGTACGGCCAGACTCTTGAGATACTTCTGTATAAAAGGCTCATTCACCTGCGAAAGGATAACATTCGCATCCTCACCTCTTAGCATGTGTTTTTCCCGTCCTTCTGTGACCATTTCGCGCAGCCACTGTTCCCGCAGCTCTGCATCGAAATACAGCCGAACTGGCCGGACAACAATGTAGACTAAACGTTCTTTCGCATACGCCCCGTCCGTCAAGAACCGATGCAACCGAGCGGGCAGCACCGATACCGGCAAGTGAGACAAAAACTCTCGAATGCCACTTGCTATCCTGAGCGCTCGCTTGTCGTCAACCCGTCCGGCTCTATGCCAGACGATGACTTTCTCAGCAATCCGCGCCTGCACCGCTCGCTTCAAATATCCCCAACTGCTCAACATCCGCCAGTAATGTCTCCGCCAGTCTGCTCGTCCCCAAATCCGTCGAATGAGCCTGCCCAAAAATGGGATCACACCAACAACAAGAAATAGCAGCGTCCGAAGCCTGCTGCTCCGCAGCTTCTGCTCATGCCGCTCGTCAACAAGATTCCGCACCTTCCAGCCCACTATCGCACTGTCAAGCATTGTTGACCACAGTTTCCGACTGTAAAGCAGCCGAACATGATTGTGAGTGATGTCGGGAACTGAATCTCGGTACACCTGCTCAGCGGCCTTTAGCTCCTCCAGCATCTGACCCATATCCGCAAACTGATCGCTGTGCTCCTGCACAAAGGCTTCCAGCTTGCTGATGCTGCCGCGGTCAAATTGCACGAGACTACCCCGTGCCAACCCCTTGGCTATCAGCTTGAAATCACCCGGACTCATCGGCAGGAACGGCAACAGTGCAAGGCCCGCCCTAAAGTCCACCGCCACCAAGCCCGCCGACGGATTCTTCTCAGTGCCCTGGCGTTTCAAACAGTTCGGCTGACTCTTGCATGTGGACCACTCATACTGCCTGGCGAACTCGCAGCCTCCCACATCATGCAGAAGCTCAACAAATCTGTGCATAAACTTGCGTTTCGCCCTGTATTCCGGCAGGCCAAGCTCACCGATGGCGGATTCGTCCACCACCTTACCGCGACGCCACCGCCTCAGCAAATCCAGCCGGTCGTCGACCTCCAGCCACCACGTGCGTCCATAAATCCACTCGCTCAACTCACCGCAACTGCCCAGCCTGTCGTCCACGAAGATTGCGTGAATATCTACAACGGTGTTTTCCTTGCCGAATCTAATCTTTGCCGCACGCCGAATAAACTTTTGCCAGAGCGCCCCAGTCATTGCTGCGGTAGGATTGACTTGAAGCTGGAATGGCCCCTGGAAGCCGATCAAGTACAGCAGATTACGAAACAGCCGAGAGAAACCGGTAGGCGGAATGAGAATCTTCATTGCATAAACGCCGCCGACCTCAAGTCCCTCTATCGCCCCATCATTGGCCTCAATGCCCAATACCTTTACTTGGTACACCTGCCCGGCAAAACCTCCGCCCACAAACCTTTCAACAACCAGATGAACCCGCCCCCCCGCGTCTTCGTGTCCCGCTGCCCCGACTTGCCCCCTTGCTTCCTTCGGAAGAAGGAAAGGGGGCAGGGGCATGCGAAGACAAGAGCGGGGACCAACTCCCGTCACGTCATAGACAAGCTCTGTGCCGGCATCATAGCGCCTGATTCGCATCGGGCGATGCAGCCCCGCGGCCTGAAATCTCTCCTCAAGCTCCTTGCAAACCTCAACCGAATACTCTCTCGACATTCTTGTTTCCCTTGTCGCGGAGCTCGTGTCAAAACACGGCCTCAAAGGCGGCGCTAAATATTTAGCCCCACGTTTCACGTGGGGTATTTCTTACCCGGTTGACCAGCTAACCCACAATCGTAAGCAAAGCACTAAAACTATCGCCGCATACACACCTGCCATCAAATCATCTGCCAGAATTCCCCAGCCTTCGGCCAACTTTTGCAGGCCGTTTATCGGCCACGGCTTGACAATATCGAACACCCTGAACAGCACAAAACCGAGCGCCGTCGTTAGCCAAATTTGCCTGGTAGACAGTGCGCCGGTGGCTACGAACAGAATGGCCATAAATGTGAGCGCCTGGCCGGCCAATTCATCGGCAACAACTTCCCGCGGGTCCACTTCGCCCGTTGCAGCGATAACAGCAGGTCCGAACTCAACACACACGATGGAACCTGCCAAAGCCAAAGCTGCCATCACGGCTGATACCATCAGGGCCGAAGCACCGAAATGGCACATCAGGCCAAAAACAATAGCTGGCGGCAGCGAACCCCAAGTCCCCGGCGCAAGAGGCAGCCAGCCAAGGCCAAAACACGATGCAAGCAATCTCTTCATAGTTGCCGAAGGTTAACCCAGTGGCCAGGTTAAGTCAAAGACTATTAACCCAATTCGACATTCGCAATTCTACATTCTGAATTCTCTCCGCCCTCAGCCGCCGGCGGATTCCGGGAAATTCAGGCTGGCGAACTCGCCGTGATACTTCCTCGCCGCCCGGTTCCGCCTTCGCCAAGACTTCGGCGGACAGGCTCCGGTTTCTTTTGGTCGGGATGACATTAGGTCAAACAGGGAAGTTGAGACAGGCGAATTCGCCGTGATAGTTCTTTGCAGCGTCGTCATACGCGCGGGCGGCGTCGATTTCGCTGGTGAAGTAGCCGAGATGTACTTCCTTTTTCTGAAATCCTATTCGAGCCACCCATTTACGAGACTCCTTCTTCCAGCAAACTCCTTTATATTTCGAATACTTTGCCCCCGAACGCTTTTTTCTGTGGTACAAATTCTGCGAATACGTCGCCACTCGTATGTTTGCGCTTCTATTGTCCATCCCATCGTGATTGATATGGTCGATTACCATCCCCTCAGGCACCTGGATAACTTCCTGGTGCAGGTATATCAGCGACTCTTTTTTTCCTTTGCCAACTGGTACATGTCTTCGTGCGTAGAAGCTGTTCTTTCCTTTTCTTGCAAGCCATTCGTATCCTCGCAGTCGCTTGTAATCGGCTGGATCCACCTTTGCATACCTCGGCTGCGCCATGCGAATCAGCCGAAACGTATACCCGTACCGCACCCGCCGATACAAAAGCACCGGCCAAATGAGTACACATTCGAGCCAATCAGGAATGTGAACGGCTGCTTTGATTTACCCCTCCGAGG
>DAOWID010000223.1 GCA_030641115.1 Planctomycetota bacterium
AAGTGGGCCCGGGTAGATTCGAACTACCGACCTCACGCTTATCAGGCGTGCGCTCTAACCAACTGAGCTACGAGCCCAATAGGTATTTACTATTTCCAATTTACTATTTGAAATTTAATCGTCGAAAACCAAGCAAAACTTGAAATACGCCTAAAAAACCCAAATAGTAAATAGTCAATTGAAAATAATCAATTAAAAGGCTCGCCGGTTATAACTATGGACTTAATAAAGAGCAACAAAAAAACCGCTGCTTAAAACTGCCAGCGGTCTGAAAACAAGCAGATAAGCTATTATCCACAGCAGTCTAAAGCAAAAATATACAAGTTATTAGGAATCTTTTCAAAACTCTTCAATTAACCTTCCAAACTGGGCCGTAACGTACCCGATACAACATTCCTATAGTAAATTCTATTACGGTATCGACATACAGTCAAGTTTTTTTTAATGTTTTTTTTATTTTTTTTGCCGCTTCCCTGTTCCTACTGCTGATCTGACCAGATTGTTCGCAAAATCAGACGCAAATACGCAAACTGAGAAGTTTTTGTGGACAGCAAGGGCAAACGCAGTACAATAAACAGCCCAAATCATACGGATCCGAAAAAGTAATTGCGCTTTTGTGAGAAGCTTTTGGACAATACTTGTATTATCAGTACCGTGTGGCAGCCTCAAAGCCTGTCCTGAGCAACGCCGAAGGGCCGAAGGCTTTGGGGATCAGTACCGTGTGGCAGCCTCAAAGCCGTAGGCTTTGGGGATGGTTGCATAGCGGTAACGAACCGTTTGCATGGCGCGAAGATTTCTTATGATTCGTATCAGCAAGGAAATGCCCTTGCAGCCCAAGCTGCACGTGTTACTAATAACAAGAGTTTTGCAGAAGTCCAGTAATAAGATACAGTCTGCTGAACAGCCGGTAAGGAGGGCAGAATTCGGTGAGACGGACGCTTCTTTCATGTTTGGTCGCGATTTCAATGCTCGCCTCAGCTTCAAAAGGCGAGTTTCAGGTAAATACACGCACAACGTATGACCAGAAAAATGCGGCCATAGCGATGGATGCGGAGGGCAACTTCGTAGTAGTCTGGAGCAGCTATCTTCAGGATGGCAGTTCAAATGGCGTTTTTGGGCAGCGTTTTGACCCAAATTGCAGCCTTCTCGGCGGTGAATTTCAGGTTAATACTACGACCGCCGGTAATCAGACTGAACCATCGGTTGCGATGGACGCGGTGGGCAATTTTGTGGTCGCCTGGCACGGTCCAGGCATAAGCGAAGAAGACATTTTTGCCCAGCGGCTCGATCCAAACACCCAGGCTGTCGGTGTCGAATTCTGCGTCAACAGCCATACGGACGGCAGACAACAGTATCCGAAGGTAGCTATGAATCCGGCTGGAGCGTTTACAGTTGTGTGGGAGAGCGAGAAGCCGGAGGCAGAATCTTCCAGACGGGTAATATCCTGTCAGTTGTATGATGCTAACGGTACGGCTATGGGAGAGCAATTCCAGGTCAGTTTGGAGGCAGATTCTCGCTATCCGGATGTGGCAATAGATGGCAATGGTAATTTTGCAGTGGTCTGGATGCGAGATAGAAGCAGCAATTCGATAATAGCTCGGCTGTATGATGCAGACGGTACAGCCAGGACGGAACCGTTTGAGGTAAGTACAATTCGTTTTAGCTCGATTACGCGGCCGACAGTTGCTACGGCCGACAGCGGAGATTTTGTCGTGGCCTGGGACGGAGACACAAAGCTGGCCGGCTTAGACGATGTTCACGCCCGACTGTACGAACCTGATGGCACGGCGATGGGAGAGCAGTTCATCGTCAACGCCGACCGTGCCGGCGCGCAGCAGTATCCGGCGGTTGCGATGAATAACAGCCGGGAGTTTGTAATCGTGTGGAACAGTCGAGTTGATCCCAACGTTAATGAAAGAGACATATTTGGCCAGCGGTACGACAGATCAGGTAAAGCTATCGGCGGCGAATTTCAGGTCAACACATACACAGCGGGTGATCAGAGGTACCCCGCTGTAGCAATAGGAGAAACGGACGAATTCGTGACGGTGTGGCAGAGTGATGATCAAGATGGTTCGGGCTACGGCATCTTTGGCGAGATGGTGCTGGGGATCGGCTCGGCTGACTTTACCGGCGATGGATTTGTGGACTTCAATGACTATTGTGTTCTGGCGGAAGAATGGCACAAAGAAGAAAATCCACTAAGAGCGGATTTGATTGACGACGACAAAGTCGACGAGCAGGATATAGCCGAGTTCTGCTATCAGTGGCTTACATCCGGCAATGAATAAGAGAAACGTATGGGCAGCGCAGTTACCCATTCTACTATCTGATAGTACCTCGTATAGACGGTAAATGCCGGAATTTATTACTTGACGCTGCTATGGGCGAGGCTATAATCCGTACTCTATTCGAAATGAGCTTGATCTGACATATCTGCTTGGAAAGGTACGATTATGGCACAGTTGCATACGAGACAGTGGGCGGATGGAGAGGCGAGAATGCCGTTTGGCCCCGACTTCAAGTTCAATTTGCTTTGGCTCAAGTGGCTGATACCTGCTGTTGTGGTGCTTTGGCTTTTGTCGGGAATATACATTGTGCGGCCTGGCGAGCGGGGGGTTGTACGCCGATTTGGCAGAGTAACTAAAGTGACAGAGCCAGGCCCGCACTACCATTTGCCACGGCCGGTTGAGAGGGTCAATAAGGTGAAGGTAACGCAGGTAAGACGGATCGAAATCGGCTTCAGGACGGTTAGTACCGGGACGCCCGCGCGGTATGCATTTGTGCCGGCAGAGTCGCTGATGCTGACCGGTGATGAGCAGATAATCGATGCCCAGATAAGCGTGCAGTACAAGGTCGAGGAGCCAAAGAAGTTTTTGTTCAATGTGCGGGATCTGGAAAGCCCGCAGGGCGCGCTTATGGACGCCGCTGAGGTGGCTCTGAGGCAGGTGGTAGGTCAAAGGCCTATTGATGACGTGCTGATAGAGAAAAAGCTGGAGGTCGAGGATAGTATCCGCGAGCTTTTGCAGGAAATAATAGACGGGTATGACAGTGGCGTAAGGATAACGGCAGTGAAACTGCAAACGGTTCGTCCGCCGGAAGATGTAGCCTCGGCTTTTGACGACGTGGTAAGTGCAAAGGAAGATAAAGAACGATTAATCCAGGAAGCTCAAGGTTATCGTGAGGATGTGCTACCAAAGGCCAGAGGCCAGGCCGAGAAACTAATCAGAGAGGCCGAGGCATATAAGGCCGAGCGCATAGAACACGCCCTGGGCGACGTTGACAAATTCCTGGCGGTTCTCAAAGAGTACGCAAAGGCAAAAGAGGTGACCCGCAAGAGGCTGTATTTGGAAACCATGGAGCGAATTCTGCCCGGTATCCGCAAATTCGTAATTGACCCTGAGGTTAGCGGAAGCCTGTTACAGTTTTTGCCTCTTGAAACCAGTGCTCAGCCCAGTCGAAGTAAAGGAGGTCAACAATGAGTCCTAAAATTATCATTGCGATTGTGTTGTTAGTAGTAATTGTGATTTTGTTGGCTGGGTCGGTGTTTACGGTGGACGAAACCGAGCAGGCAATTGTTACGCAGTTGGGTAAATACATAAAAACCGTCACTGAGCCGGGTTTGCACTTTAAGGTTCCTTTTCTTCAAAGTGCGCACAAGTTTGAAGATAGGGTCCTGGAATATGACGCAGACGTGGCAAAGATCCTTACCAGCGACAAGAAAAACCTTGTTATTGACAACTACGCCCGCTGGAGAATAGTAGATCCGCTGAAGCTTTATCAGGTGGTGCGGGATGTATCCGGAGCGCAGGAGAAGTTGGACGATATAGTCTTTTCGGAGATACGCGAGGAGCTTGCACGACATACGCTGACGGAAATTGTCTCGGTCAATCGCGCCGAGATAATGAAAAAGGTGGGTCAACAGTGTGACAGCAAGGCTCGCGAATATGGGGTCCAAGTGATTGATGTGCGTATAAAACGAGCTGATTTGCCCGCTGAGGTTGCCCACTCGGTATATGGACGAATGAGGGCCGAAAGAGAGAAAATCGCCAAGCAATATCGTTCCGAAGGCGAGGAAGAGGCGGTAAAGGTTAAAGCCACCACTGATAAGGAAAAGACCATCCTGCTTGCGGAGCATTATAGGAAGGCCGAGAAACTAAGGGGCGAGGGTGACGCCGAGGCAATCAAGATATATGCCGAAGCTTTTGAGCAAGACCCGGAGTTTTACGCATTTGTCAAGACATTGGAGACATACGAGAAGTCGCTGGGCCAGGATACAACAGTTGTTTTGCCGAGCGATTCGGAGTTTTTCCAGTACTTGAGTCCACCGACAAAGTAAAGCGATTTTGCACATTTGCCGAAAACCCCGAACGACTTTGTTTAGCCCCCAGATTTACTCTGGGGGTTCTCCCCGCAAATTCATTTGGGCGTCAGACCATTCAGGTCTTGGCCAATCGCCAGGCAGGTCCGTATCCTTCTTCTTCCAATTGGCAATCAGAATGCCCAGGTCCTTGCTCACCACCCCATACTTCTGAAAGCCCCGCGTTTAGCCGTTGTCGGCCAACGATATGACAGCTCCTGCAAGCCTGTCGGCGACGAATTTCAGATCAATACCTATGTAGAGGACGACCAAAGGTATGCGGACGTCGCGCTAAGAGAGACAGGCCAATTTGTCGCCGTGTGGCAGAGTCACGGGCAGGACGCCTCTCGCTATGGCATTTTCGGCCAGATGATGGCAAGCATCGCCTCGCCCGACTTTACCGGCGATGGATTTGTAGATTTCCGAGACTTCTGTGTTCTTGCGAAACAATGGCAGAAAGAGGAAAATCCACTGCGGGCCGATTTGATCAACGACAACAGAATCCATGACTGGGATTTGGCTGCCTTCTGCGAACAGTGGCTTACACCCTACAATTAGAAAAGACGCCTGGGCAAATCCGTCGCCGCCGGGTCCATCTTAGAATCCCATCTGGCAGCGCGGGATAGACAGCGTGTTGTTAGTGTCGACCAGGCTGATTTCGGCTGCCAGTTGGCATAGCGCCCTGATCTGTTCTAATACCTGACGGCCCGCGAGGGCCTTGGCATCATCCAAAATGCGACGGGCCACCAACTTCCCACCTCTTCTGACTTGCAAATATGCTATTGTGAGCACCCTATTGTCTGGTGATATTCTTGGCCTCAAGAGCTATGATTTTGTCCCTTTTTTTTAAGCCTCGGCCTTATATAAGCCGATAGGTATATGTGCGAGGTTGGAGCCGGGTATCTTCGAGATTACGGCTGCAAGTCGAAAGTGTTGCCGTGGCTCAGTCGGATGTGTTTCATACCCAGTTGCACTTGATTGGTCCGGTGAAAAGCAGGGATAAGCGGCGGGAACCGGCAATCAAGACCATTAGAAGTGGCCCGTTGCATGATAATTTGGTTACTTTGGGATGTCTTACCGGCGGTGCTTCACTTGAGTCGGAAAAATCGGGACGGTGAGTGCCGAGTAAACTGGTGCTCAATAGCAAGCACTCTCGCTGGCACACAGCCAGCGATGAGTCAGGGAAACAAGTAATGCAGGGCGCGACTGAAGTCAGCGATTCGAACGGTCTGAAGACGCGCAACGGAAGCGTTGACGATATACTGGGCTTCTCCGGGACTCCCCTCCGGGTGAACCATGTGATGAACGAAGATGTGATCGTGAGTTCCCTGGGAGAAACCGTTTTCGCTGCGGCCAAGAAGATGTTCGCCAATAGCGTCTCCTGTGCGGTTGTAGTCAACGATGGTGCAGTGGTCGGTATTCTTACCGAGAAGGATTTACTCAAGGGAGTCGCTGGAGGAGACAGGGATTTTAGAGAGCTAAGGGTGCAGGACCGAATGTCACATCCCGTGGAGGTGGTAGGCCCCGATTTCCCCGTCCTCGATGCAGCCGAAATCATGAGGTCCAAGCGGATCAAACGACTGCCTGTCCTGCAGGATGAGCGGCTCGTCGGAATTGTCACGCAGACGGACATAACACGAGGATTGGTATATCTCAGCCCATTGCAGCAGATCTTCGAGATAATGAGCACCGATATTGCCACGGTGGACACAGAAGCCACCGTGGCACATGCGGCGCGGGTTATGGCTTCTCGCAATATCTCCTGTGTTGTCGTTATGAATCGAAATGAGGCCGTCGGCGTGTTCACGCAGAAGGACGTCCTCAGAAGAGTTGTCGCCATGGGAAGAAATCCCACACGAATGCCGGTAGCCGATGTAATGTCCCTCCCGATACTGCCTATACCGCCTGACTACTCAGTCTTCACGGCAAGCAGGGTCATGGAGAAGATGTACATTCACAGGTTAGTCGTCGAGGACCAGGGCCGAATATGCGGGATTGTGTCCCAGACAGATATCATGAGGGCAGTCGAGAACAAGCTGCAAAAGGACGTAGAACGTCAGCAATTGTTGGCAAGCTCCGGGGTGCCCATGTGTGTGGTTGATCAGAAGGGCATGATAACGTATGTCAGCGCTGGCTTCCTAAGACTCTTCGAGTTCACAAATGCTGAGCAGGTCCTACATCAGCCATTTTTGCCCGACCGCTTTTGGCTCAACCCCGAAGACAGGCAGCGCTTCTTGAGACACATCCCGAAGAAGGACTCCGAAATCTTTGAGCTTGTCTTGAAAACGAGCACGGGTAGAAAGAAGCATGTGCTTGTTCTTGCGGCACCGACTCGGAGTGCCCACGGTGAGACAACCGGCTGGCAGGGTGTGATGTATGACACTACCAGCCACAAACTCGCAGCACAAGAGCTGAGCCTTGGACAAACGCCAAACTGACGGCGCACAAGACAACATTTCGGTCTAGTTACAGGACTTGAACAATGGAAAACATCACGCAAAGCCGGGATGTACCGGCCGTCGATAGCGGGCTGGCCTCTGGTCTCTGGCACGTAGGTGATCATCGTGAGCTCACCATCCAGGACATCATGAGCACCGAAGTGATCACCGCCACTCTGAGCGACACCATCTGGTCGGCGGCGATAAAGATGTCCGAAAATAACGTCTCCTGTGTGGTTGTGCTTGACGATGACCGCGTGACAGGAATAATCACTGAGAAAGATGTGCTACAGGCGGTGGCAGGTGAAGACGCAGACTTCCAACTACAGAACGTCTCAGACAGAATGTCAACTCCAGTGCAGGTCATATCCCCCGGTCGGTCTGTCATAGAGGCTGGCAAGATCATGGAGGCCAAAGGCGTCAGGCGTTTGCCAGTTGCCGAAGCCCACAAACTGGTCGGGATTGTGACACACACAGACATTACACGCGGGTTGATCTCACTCACTGCGTTGCGGTACGTCACCGACATCATGAGCAGAAATATCGCTACCGTGGATGCTCAGACAACCGTGGCCGAAGCCGCGCGTATCATGTCCTCTCGTAATATCTCCTGCGTAGTGGTTCTACACCGAAACGAGTTAGCAGGAATCCTGACAGAGAAAGACCTGCTTAAACGCGTTGTTGCCCTTTCTAAGAATGCGACCCAAACTCGCGTAGCGGCTGTGATGTCCTGCCCCGTCACCAGTGTGCCGCCCAGTTGCTCCATCCTCAGTGCCAGCAAGATGATGGAGAAGATGCATATCCACAGGCTGGTCATCATGGACGGCAAAGAGATCTGCGGGATTGTGACTCAAACCGACCTCATGAGAGCCGTAAGAAGCGAGCTGGAGAGAAGGGAACAAGAACGGCTGGAGCTGACTGCACGGTTGGACGATCTGCTGCATTATGCCACCACCGATGTCCAAAAGCTCCAGGATCTCCTACAAGGGCTTCGTCGCCTTGCAGCCACCCCTAACGAACCCGCTGACGCTGCACCATAGCACCGGTTCGTAACACTCCGAAACCTTGTAGGAGAACATTCTACCTGATCAGCGCTGAGACTTCTACCGCTCTCGCCGCTTTCGCTTCACCTTTGACCGGCAACGGATCTGTGAATTTCCGAGACTTCTGTCTTCTTGCGGAAGAATGGCAGAAAGAAGGGAATCCCCTTGTATTGTTTACGCTCGGACAAGCCTGCCCTGCGGGTTAGCCCCCGGACCTGTGCCGGGGGTATTCATCTAAGAGCGCTTGGTCCTTTTGCAGCCAGCGGCTTACACCGGGCTATGAGTGAAAGGGCAACTCAAACTAGACGGATTTTGACTCGCCTTCTAAGCATAATGGAGTTTGTTGGCATTTAAGTCAACTTCAACAGATCGGTCTCCCATATCAACGCCGAGCCGAAGAAACGGCTATATACCACCGGCCCCGGACATAAATTGGGCTCGGTTTCCTGAAAAACCGCCTCTTACGGTTAATAGGTGCTTTCTTTTCGCTTAATACAGTGATTTGACTTAGGCAACGGTCTTTCTAACCGTTTTTCTAATCTCGTAATTTAGGGCAAACAATGTAGTTAACAAACCCTTATGAAATCTGGTTGCGTATAGGTTGCCTATTCAATACAAAAACGGACATTGACTAATGACCCACAAGATGCGTAGAATTACAGCTATGGAAACATGCTCTGTCTTTATGGCCTTGGAAAAAAGAGCTGGGATAAAAGGCCGCGTAGATGAAATAGCAGTTAG
>DAOWID010000151.1 GCA_030641115.1 Planctomycetota bacterium
CCTACGCTTGTTTTGGGACTAGTACAGCGTTTCGTAAATCTCGCTACTATGCTGGAATGAGATTGCTTAGTCGCTTCGCTCCTCGCAATGACATGAGGCTACATGTGGCGTCATTGCGAGCGAGGCGCAGCCGAGCGTGGCAATCTCGTAGTCGTACTATTTCTGAAATGGAGTACTAGTTAAATTATCAAGTTCCCGTACTTTTTTACACAAAAATAGCAACGCAGAGTGGCTGACTGGAAGTGAGCGAAAAATCTTCCGAAAGAACTTGCAATTTAGCAGCCGATGCTGATATTATGCCGAGTCCGGCTGTGGGAGCCGGCTGAGCCGAAAACGAGAAGCTCTGGTTTTTTTGGAACATCGATATGTCGAGTTGTGCATAACGCCATCAAGAGGTACAGATGAGCAAGAATCAGGAACTAATTAGTGCTGTTCTTCAGCAGGCCCGAGAAGTCGATGACGTAAAGAAGCTGGCTTGTGCCGAGGCCTTCGAGCTGGCGAGGCAATTCCAGGCCAAACCCACCGAGATTGGGCGTATCTGTAATCAGCGCGACATAAGAATATGCCAGTGCCAGCTTGGTTGTTTTGCACGACAAGGGAACTTCTTACCGCCGAGGCCACAGAGCACGCAGAGATTTTTGGTATTGTCATTCCTGCGAAAGCAGGAATCCATCTTTGTTCTTCTGTGCTTTCAGCGTACGGTGCAGTTGATCTTGTGGAAAGGATCAGAATACTATGAAAGGGTTGAGGGCGAAGCTTAAGCTCTGGTTGAGTAGCAACGATGTCGAAGGCGCTTTCGGTGACGGCAAATGGCGGCTGCTTCAGGCAATCGATGCTGAGGGCTCGCTGAAGGCAGCCAGCGAATCGCTGCATATAAGCTATCGAAAGGCATGGGGTGACCTGAAGAAAGCGCAGGATGCTTTGAATGTTGCTCTGGTCGACAAGCAGCGAGGCGGCAATGTGGGCGGCCAGACTATCCTGACGGAGCAAGGTAAAAGATGGGTCGAAGCTTACACCAAATTTCGAGGCGATGTCGAAGATGCAGTTGAAAGGGGATATGAAAAGTATTTCAAGAAACTTCCAGAAAGGCCTAAAACGTCAACGGTGGGGTCTCGGCCGGCTCTTGATTCAGCCTTTAGCCTCGTTGAACTTCTGGTTGTCGTCTCGGTGATAGCCCTGCTGATGGGCCTTGCTCTGCCGGCATTAAGCCGGGCCAGGTTAACAGCTAAACAAACGGTTTGCCAGAGTCGATTACGGCAATGGGGCCTGGCTTTTGAAATCTACACGGTGGAAAGCGACGGTTTCTACCCTCACATTGACGGTCGTGACCGCACCTCGAGCAATCCGCGAACATACGCAGAGCTGGCGGATTATTACTTCGGCTGGATCGATGTGCTTCCGCCGCTAATGGGAGAAAAAGCCTGGCGCAATCACGATTATTGGCAGAAGCCCGGCACAAGTACAATATTTCAGTGTCCCTCTGCCAAGCTCGCACCGGACGAAAGTTATAAATATAGACCCAGGAGGAGCGGTTACTTTTCTTACGCTATGAACTCCTGTCTCGAACTTGATGAGAATTGCTGGCCACCTTACGGATGTAAAGGCATGGATTGGTGTATGCCCAGTTTCTTGAAGGTGACATCCATCAGGAATCCTGCTCGTTTAATTCTTCTGTTCGATCAATTGCTCGACCCCGAAAAGGGCTATGGCGGCACAAAATATAATCCTACGGCCGGCAAGTACTGTGGCAGCTATCCCAAGGCTTTTAGCGCCCGCCACGCCAAAGCAGGCGGGCTATTGGGCGGCTCAATTCTCTATTGTGACTATCATGTTGGATGGAGGCCATCTGTCTGGAAATCTGAATGGCCAGATGATTTGGAGGTGCCGCCCCTTGGTGATCCTGACTGGTTCCCTTGAGATTTGAAGATATCGGCATGACGCGAGTAATCGTTGATCATATTCAAGATTAAGAAGGAGCGGGGTATGAAAGTAACGAGGTTAATTATTATGGTTGTTGCAGCCGTACTTGGATTGGTGGAATCGGCGCAGTCCGCCGAACTGTCGATCTATGAGATTCAGTATACGACCGATTCGAACGGTGCGAGTCCGCTGGATGGCACTGTAGTTAATTGCAGGGGCGGCATAGTAGTCCACAAGCACGAAGGAGGCAGGCCAAGACTTGTGCTGCAAGACCCCAACAACCCTGAAGGTTGGGGCGGTATACAGGTCAAGGGGTGGTCCTACGATGCGTTTGACAACGTAGATATCGGCGATTGGGTTCGTCTGGCTAACATATTGGTTGAGGACTATAGGGGTACTACGTTTCTACAGTTCAAGGATGAGGCTGACTTGACTATAGTCGCCAGGAATTACCCAATTCCGAGGCCTTTGCCTGTAAGAGTTGGTGAGATTGCGGCACCAATCGAGGGCGTTGACGAGTGGATCGTGCTCAACCATAGTGCTGAAAAGTATGAGAGTATGATGATCAAAATCATAGACGTCACAGTTGCAGACATCAATTATGGAAAGGCTAACGATAACTATATACTTCAGAGCAATGTTGACCCTGATCAAAGTTGTTGGGCCACGGATTACATGAACAGCGATAACGAACAGATTTATCATCCTTACGTCCAGATAGGGCAGGGTTTTTGTGGTGTTGCTGGAATTTTAGAGCAATATGCCGGCTGTAGCGAAGGTGTCTGCTATGATTACTATCAGTTGCTCACCAAGTGCACAGAAGATTTTGTGGTTGACCAGGTAGCGGATTTAGACTTTGACTGCGACGTGGACTTTGTGGATTTCGGTATTTTGGCTGAGAACTGGCGTAGCGACCAGTGCGGTGCATCGGATTGGTGTTCCGGGGCGGACCTTACCACAGAAAGTTCCGCAGGGGTCGTGGATATTTTCGACTTTGTGATATTCGCTGGGCACTGGCTCGCGGGTAAATAGCAGTTATAATACGCATCTCATGGATTAATCGGATAGATGGCTGTTAGATTTGAGGTAAGACAAAGATGAAAAAGGAGTACATTTTAGCGGTGCTGTTCTTCAGCGGACTGTGGGGCGTTTCAGAAGCTGTGCTGGGTGGTGTCCTCTATCGCGCCAACATACCTTACGCATCGGTTCCTTTAACTGCTGTCGGGTTTGTCGTCTTGACGTTTGCCAGCGTGTATTTCCCGCAAAAAGGCACAGCGACACTCCTCGCTGCTTTTGCGATGCTGTACAAGTTCTTAAATGCTCCGTTTTTCGCCTGTCATCTGCTGGGCATCGTTATCATGGGCGCCAGCTACGATTTGTTTTTCGGCGTGCTAAAACCCGCCAGACGCTCGCTCTCTGCCGTTGCGGCTACATATTTGAACTACGCTGTTTTCGCCCTGATGATGACGTATGTTTTCCGCTATAGCTATTGGGCCCAACAAGGCGTATCAAAGGTGGTGCGACATATCGGTATAGGCGGTAGCGTAGCTGCTTTGGCCTGCGCAGTTCTGGTGCCGTTGAGCTATCGGCTGGCCGAGAGACTCAAGGCAAATTGCGCTACGCCGTTTGTGGTGCGGCTGCAACTTGTTCCTGGCAGTCTGTGGGCTGTTACCGTTGCGGCGTGGGCATTCGGCATAGTGGCGCATCTGGTGACCCATTAGCACGTCCACTGAATTCTTGACTGGGCGGTAATATCGGAGTTCAAGCTTATCGTACGAAGCCGTGACAAGCTCATTTTGTGGACAGGTCAGAGACACTCCGGCAAAACGACTATGGCAGCAAGACTTGCACGAGTTGTTGTCCATGAAGGATTCGAAGTAGCCGGATTGCTGGCACTTTCGGTATACCGCGACGGTAGGTTAGTCGGCTTCGATTGTTTCGACTTGCGCGGCGGAACCCGCGTGCCGCTGCTGAGACGCGGACGCGACACAAGCAAACCCTACACATTCACTTTTGTTGCCGAGGGGCTCAAGCTCGGCGCTGCTGCTCTTAGTCCGATCTCTACACAATCGGCAGACCTTATCATTGTTGATGAGTTCGGGCCATTTGAGCTGAATTATCAGGGCTGGCGCAAAAGCGTGGATGCGTTGTTGACTTCAAGCGACGCGACGATATTACTTGTAGTTCGGCAGCAATTAGCCAAGCAGGTTCAACGCTTGTATGCAAGTATCCCCAGTTGCGTGCTGGCCGCAGCCCACCCACAATCCGTCAACAAGGTTGTCAGGATACTAAGGGACCGCAGCACCGTACACAGAGTAGCGAAATGATCGAGCTTGGTGCAATGTGCATGATTGGCTCTGCCGGGGCGAACGCGGGTAAGACTGAGTTGGCCTGCGCACTTCTGAGGAAATTTGGCAAGAGTGCAGAAATCGTCGGTATAAAGATTACCACGATAAAAGCCAAAGACGGGCAATGTCCTCGTGGTGGTGAAGGGTGCGGCGTGTGCTCGTCTCTCGATGGAAATTTCTCCATTACAGAAGAAAGTGACACTGCCTCGGAGAAGGACACATCCAGGCTTCTGGCTGCCGGTGCAAGTCGGGTTTTCTGGCTGCGCGTTATGAAAACGCATCTTGAGGAAACAATAACGGCCCTGTTAGATATAATTGAGCCTGACGCCGTTACTGTTTGCGAATCCAACTCACTACGAAAAGTGGTCAAGCCGGGGTTATTTCTAATCGTCAAGCACAGGGATTCGAGAGCGTGGAAAAGCTCGGCACAGCAAGTGAAGCAGTATGCCGACAAAATTGTCGTCTCAGACGGCAGCAGCTTTGACTTTGATATCGACCGGATAAAGCTCGTTCGTGGCAAGTGGATAATGCCTATCAAAGTGACTGCGATAGTCCTGGCAGGTGGTGACAGCCTTCGCATGGATGCCGATAAGAGCATGTTGCCAATTGAGGGTGAGCCTATGATAGAGCGTATCTGCGAACAGCTTCGCGGGACATTTGATGAGATCCTCATAAGCGCTGATGAGGTGGACAAATACTCTTTTCTCGGCTTCGATGTCATCGCAGACAAAGTCCCTGGGCAGGGACCTTTGATGGGTATAGCTTCGGCATTGGAGGCCTCCACTAACGAATTCAATTTTGTTGTGGCCTGCGACATTCCTTATGTGGATCTTCCTTACGTTAGGCGAATGCTTGTGGAAGCTGAAGAAGCGGACTTGGTGATTCCGACTACCGGCGAGGGAAAGCATGAACCGCTCTTTGCTGTGTACCGCAAAAGTGCGCTTGGAGTTATGAACGAGGTGTTGTCATCAGGTGGGCGTAAAATAAGCGATGTATTTGCTCGGTGCAAGGTCAAGCACATTGAGCTCGGTGACGCAGAATGGTTTACGAATCTCAATACTTTGGCTGATTATGAAGGATTTCAAAAACAGTACAGGAATTAAGTTGGTGGAGCAATGGCTCATGAAGGTCTCTGGGAACAACTTGTTGAACTTGATGGGCAGGACGCCGCGCGAAGGGCTAAGTGCCAATACCTTATTGATCCCGAACGCTACGTTATTGGTCTGCTGAAGACCAAGTATGTAGTGAATCTTTCAGATAGGCAGATCACTTCCGTCCAACCAGGTTCAGAGTCGGTGCCGGCTGAGTTTCTTGAGCAGCTTTGCATTCTTGCGTACCTGATAAACGCTAAGGATGTGCCGCTCGCTGATGAACTCGTCAGGGTGGAGACTCTGCCAGGCGGGCAGTTCTTTTTCAGAGGCCTGCACGGCCTTCCTACTGAAAAATTAGAAAAAGCATTTGGTGAGCCGCTTAGCTCACTGACCGTCTGCTCAGTGGACGCACACCGCACTGATAGGGCATCGATATACTGCCTGGCCACGGCTCGCTCCTGTCATGA
>DAOWID010000098.1 GCA_030641115.1 Planctomycetota bacterium
CTCATACTGTGGCCATTTGGCGCACAATACTTTTTCTAATAGGCTGACCCAGCGTACCTGGAACCGAAAAGGCTATTGAAATCGTTATTCCTATGTCATAAAATAACGATCGATTATTAACACCCCGTAAAGGGGAATATTTGCGTTATGAGTCCGACGCTTTCGATCACCTGATTGTCTCAGGAGGCTTACAAACATGCGCAATATTTTGTCGATGTTGAACCACTAAGGGCCTAACGGACCAAACAGGATTTTCAGGGAAGAACAGTGAAGGCACTTATTACAGGCGGGGCAGGTTTTATCGGCTCCCATCTTGCAGAGCGGCTGCTCGGTGACGGTAATAAGGTGGCGGTTGTCGATAACCTCAGCACCGGTAGTCTGAAGAATATCGAGGCTTTCAAAAATGAGCCTGCGTTCGATTTTGTGGAGGGTGACGTCCGCGATACGGAACTGGTAGAAGGCCTTGTAGAGCAGTGCGATGCCATCTTTCATTTGGCTGCGGCTGTGGGCGTCCAATTGATAGCTGATAAGCCTGTACACACGATAGAAACCAACATTGGCGGTACGGAAACGGTGCTGGATGCAGCGAACAAGTTCGGCAAAAAGATTTTGATTGCTTCGAGCAGTGAAGTCTATGGCAAGAGCGAGGCGGTACCCTTCCATGAAGATGACGACATTGTGCTCGGCAGCACGAGCTTGTCACGGTGGTCATACGCGTGTAGTAAGGCGATAGATGAATTTCTGGGCTTAGCTTTCTATCAACAGTACGGTCTTGACGTTATCATCGGAAGGTTCTTTAATACCATCGGACCCAGGCAAACGGGTCGATATGGGATGGTGGTGCCCCGATTCGTTGAAAGGGCGCTGCGAAATGGGGCGGTTCAAATATATGGGACGGGTGAGCAAACGCGATGCTTTTGCTACGTGGCGGATGTTGTCGAGGCGGTTATTAGGCTGATGAAATGCGAGCAGGCGGCAGGGAAGGTATACAACATCGGCTCGACAGAAGAGATTTCTATCGAGAGCCTTGCGGATAAGATTATCGAAATGACGGGCAGTAAAAGCAAAAAGGAATTTGTTCCGTACGAGGTTGCTTACGGCAGACCCATCGAGGATATGATGCGACGAGTGCCGAGTTTGGAGCGAATCAAAGAGGCAATTGGGTGGCAGCCGAGAACAAGGCTTAGCGAAGCGCTGCAAGTGATTATTGAGAAAAAAACCCTGGGTGAAACCCAGGGCTAAATAGGAGCAGAGGAAGTGGATTCCCGCTTGCGCGGGAATGACGCACAGAAACAAAAGGGATATTATGAAGAAGGCGCTGATAACCGGTATTACGGGGCAGGACGGTTCATATCTTGCGGAACTGCTGCTCGAAAAGGATTATGAGGTCTGGGGGATTATACGACGAAGCTCGTCGTTTCACACGGGCAGGATCGAGCATTTGTACAAAGACCCACACGAACAGCCACGCCTGAGATTGGTCTACGGGGATTTGACCGACGGCAGTAACCTATCCACAATTATGAATGATATCAAGCCGGATGAGGTTTATAACTTGGGCGCCCAAAGCCACGTTCGGGTGAGTTTTGATATGCCCATCTATACGGCTGATACGGATGGGCTCGGGACACTTCGGCTGCTGGAGGCGATACGCGGGAGTGATAAGCCGGTGAAGTTCTATCAGGCCTCGAGCAGCGAAATGTACGGCAAGACTGTAGAAACGCCGCAAACGGAAAAGACGCCATTTTATCCGCGAAGTCCGTACGGCTGTGCGAAGGTGTACAGCTTTTGGCAAACAGTGAACTATCGCGAAGCGTACGGTTTGTTTGCGTGTAACGGGATTTTGTTTAACCACGAATCGCCGAGACGTGGCGAGACATTTGTTACGAGAAAGATCACACGTGCGGCGACGCGAATTAAGTGCGGTTTGCAAAGCAAGCTCTATTTGGGCAACCTGGATGCAAGGCGAGACTGGGGATTCGCGGGGGATTATGTTGAGGCAATGTGGCTTATGCTTCAGCAAAAGAAGCCGGATGATTACGTTGTGGCTACAGGCGAGAGCCACTTGGTCCGAGAGTTTGTGGCGGAGGTTTTTGGCTACCTGGATCTGGATTGGGAGAAGTACGTTGAAATTGATCCACGGTATTTAAGGCCGAGTGAAGTGGATCACTTAAAAGGTGACCCAAGTAAGGCAAAAAAGGTTCTCGGCTGGGAGCCGAAGGTGACCTTCAAAAAGTTAGCGAGGATGATGACAGACGCAGACATGAAGGTCGCCGAGTATGAAAAGATTATTAAGAAAGTGGAAAGTACAAAAGAGTCGGGGGGAAACGAGCAAAGTTGAGTAATTTTTTTAGGGACAGACGAGTTGTAGTTACCGGCGGGGCTGGATTTCTGGGCCGCTATGTCACTGAAGGCTTGCGAAAGCGCGGCTGTAAATATATCGGCGTGCCCAAGATTGAAGACTACGACTTGGTCAATAAAGAAGACATTATTCGGATGTACGAGGATATGAAACCGGATATTGTCATTCACCTTGCAGCGGTTGTCGGGGGTATCGGCGCCAATCGTGAACATCCGGGGGAGTTTTTCTACAAGAATTTGATGATGGGCGTTCAGCTTATAGAGCAAGGCAGGGTCCGAAACATAGAGAAGCTTGTGGCGATTGGCACGGTTTGCGCGTATCCGAAATTTACGCCGGTGCCGTTCAAGGAAGAGGACCTTTGGAACGGATACCCGGAAGAGACCAACGCACCCTACGGGCTGGCGAAGAAAATGCTGCTCGTTCAATCGCAGGCTTACCGGCAAGAATATGGTTTTAATTCGATATTTCTGCTGCCGGTAAATCTTTATGGGCCCGGTGATAATTTTGACCCTGCCAGCAGTCACGTGATACCGGCGTTGATAAAGAAATGTGTGGATGCGAAAGATAGCGGTGCCGACCATGTTGACTGCTGGGGAACAGGCAATGTCTCGCGAGAGTTCATTTATGCTGCTGATGCTGCTGAGGGTATGCTACTGGCGACGGAACACTACAATAGTTCTGAGCCGGTCAACATCGGGGCTGGATTTGAAATAACGATAAAAGAACTGGTTGAGAAGATTGCCAAGCTGACCGGCTTTGCCGGTGAAATCCGCTGGGACAGCTCTAAGCCGGACGGTCAGCCGAGGCGGCGCTTGGACGTTTCAAAGGCTAAAGAATACTTCGGGTTTGAGGCTAAGACATCTTTCGATGAAGGTCTCAGAGCAACAATCGACTGGTATATGGCAAACCGCAAGCGGTTGAAGAATTGCGATTGAGGGTATTTTGGCATCTGGAGCGAGCGCAAGCAGGGTAATGTGACGGCACACCAGCAATGCTTACAAAACCCAAATTAGGTCGGTGGTACATTTCGGTTCTGTGCTGCGCGCTCGTACTGTACGTTGTTAGTTGTGCTCCGGGAGCGTTGTGGCAGGACAGCGGGCTGATTCAGTACCGCATCTGGCATAATGACATTGAAGGCTTTCTGGGCCTTGCCATTTCGCATCCGCTCTTTTACATATTGGCTATCGGGGCTAAGTATATACCGCTCGGCGAGTTTGGTCACAGGGTCAATCTGGTCTCGGCAATCGCAGCGGCTGTGGCTGTGGCAAATTTGTTCTTGCTGGTGCGCCTGTGGCTTGGCAAGAATCTGCCAGCGGCGATCACGGCAATCACGTTCGCTGTTTCCCATACATTCTGGCGTCACGCCAGCATTATCGAAACCTATACGCTGTGGACGGCGATATTCAGCGCTGAATTGATAATGCTGCTGCAATATACCAAGACTAAGCGAGTGGGCTATTTGTACTGGCTGGGGTTATTCAATGGTCTTGCGATTGCCGTTCATATGCTGGCCTCGATACCGTTTTTGTGTTATGCGGTATTTCTCGTTTTTCTGTTGGTTAGAAAGGAGATTCGCAGCAAGGACTTGGGGATTATTGCTCTGCTGTGGGTTATTGGTGCGTTGCCCTATGAGTGCTTAATAATCAAGAACGTAGTGCAAACTGGTGATGTTGCAGGTACGTTGGCCTCTGCGGCTTTTGGGGCGCGCTGGCAGGGAGAGGTTCTTAATACTTCTTTGTCAGCGAAAATCGTGAAAGAAAACCTCCTCTTTATTTTGCTGAACTTGCCCACGCCGAATATCCTGCTGTTTTTCGTAGGTTGCTTTGGCTTATCTAAGATTTCGCCAAGCTCGGGTTTTAGAAACGTCATGGTGGGACTAATTCTATTGTTCTTTATCTTTGCGTTTCGATATACGATACATGATAGGTACGCGTTCTTCATCCCGTTTTACTGCCTGGCTTCGGTTTTCATAGGTCTCGGGGCACATCTTTTGCAGGAAGGAATAAATCGCAGAGTCTTTGTCTACGCGGTTCTGGTTTTTAGTTTTCTGCCCGTCACCGTGTATGCGGCTGCGCCGAGGCTGGCAGAGAAAATGCAGCTTGACCTCGGCACGCGAGGCGATGTTCCTTACCGAAATGATTATGAGTATTTCCTGCAACCATGGAAGACTGGATACAATGGAGCTGAGCGCTTCGCTGAAGAAGCTTTGGATTCGGTGGAGAGTAACGCTATCATCTGTGCCGACAGTACGACTGTTGCTCCGCTTTTGTACGTGCAGGAGGTCAAGGGAAAACAGCCGGATGTAAAGATCGTGTACGGCACTGTAAGCAGCGAGAATGCTCCGCAATTGAACGAAGAGACTATCCGGCAACTGCTGGGGGAGGTCTCCGTGTATGTTGTTTCACCAGAGGCACGATATTGTCCGGCATGTGTGCTTGATAACTACCCCTTAGTCCGGGCTGGGGTTCTATGGCGAGTTGTTGAGCGGGAAAAAGCAGGCAGACAGATCGCAGACTAATACTGTGTCAACTGCGGTTTTGCGGGTCAGAACCTGCGGTAAAACCGCAGGCTAAATAGAGATTGCCATTCGCCAGAGGCGGCCTAAGCAGGCCTCGCAATGACAGCCATACAAACCACATGTTACAGAGTCCTCAGAGGACAAGAGGGTATGAATGAACACGATAATCACGCCCGATAACCCACACGGGTATAATCGCTATGGCTTTGCGTGGCAATATGTTCCACAAGGCGGGCAAGCACATCTGGACCTTGGCTGCAACGATGGTGCGTTTCTGGTGACATTGAAAGGCAAAGGAATTGGCCGGCTGGTCGGGGTCGATGTCTCTCAAGATGCCGTACATAAGGCTCGTGAACGATTTGATGGTATGGAAATCATACATATCACGCAGACCGAGCCACTGCCGTTCGAAGATGGTGTGTTCACCTCAATTACAGTTCTGGATGTGATTGAACATGTGGCTGAGCAAAACATTTTGTTGGATGAGCTGAATCGCGTGCTGAAGCACGATGGCACGTTGGTTGTGGCCGTTCCTGGTCAGCACATTTTCTCATTTCTGGATACCGGCAATCTTAAATTTCGCTTTCCGAGACTACATCGATGGTACTATTGCAGGAGACATTCAGAGGCTGAATATGAGTACCGGTACGTGTCGAATCCGGATGGTCTTATCGGTGACGTTTCAACGGAAAAACGCTGGCATGAGCATTTTTCGCGAGCAAAACTGGAGAAGCTGCTCAACAAATCCGTCTTCCGCGTAGTTGTTTTTGACGGGGCCGGCTTTTTTAATCGAATAATCAGAGACATAAGATTCTTATGCGGATGGCTTAGACCGCTACAACCGGTCTTTGGAAAAATCCAGGCTTTAGATGCAAAGTTTTTTAAGTCAAGTAATCTGTTTTGTGTAGCGCGTAAACGACTGCATACGAAGGCTAAACAAAATCGCAGATAAAAAAGCATGAGCGAACAACCTATCACAACGTCGAAAAGACTGGTTCACAACACTATTTTCAATGTTGTGACTTTAATAAGCAATGC
>DAOWID010000085.1 GCA_030641115.1 Planctomycetota bacterium
AGGCCTCGCAATGACATAAAACGGCACATTTGCGCCGTGAACGGGTACGATTTTTTCTTGTTAAACAGTAAGTTGTTCTCCTTGGGAGTCCTTACGGACTTTAACAAATAGTTAAGCGATCACTTAAGAAAATCAATCCGCCGCCGGCGGACTTAAATAATATATGCCTAACCTGCAATTTTGCAGAACTCATCCGTCAAGACATCAAAGGCCGAGGCTATCTTGAACCCCATATTCTTGGCACAATTCAAAATAAGGTGACGCTTTTCGAACCCGCCGAATTGCCGTATTTTCCGTAATTCCTGCTATGACAAAGTGTTATGAGTATTTCAAGCCCCTGCACTACCTTGAAAGGTGTTACCATTGCCAATACGAGTATCGAAGCACGTCAATTTTTTTTCAAATTTTTTAGATTTTTTGTTTTTTTTCTTGCTTTGCCCAGAAATTTGTGGTAATTTACATTTAGTCTTCACCAATAATAACCTGTGCTTGTAATGTTTGGCACACATTTTCGCCAGTAGGCGAGAAAGGAGGAGACAAAGGAAGGAACATTATTGGATTAAGCCGGTTATTCCTGCGAGCCGGGACGCTATGTTCAAATAAGGAAAGTGTTTGAGTAGCAAGTATTGAACAGGCGAGTGTTTGTGTTTTGACAAAAGCAGGACGTGTAAGCACGTAAAAAACCAAGATAGTGCAGAGTGAGTAGCTCTGCGAGGAAGAAGAGAAGAAAGGAAGGTGCAATATGAAGAAGTTCATTTTGCCCTTGGCAGTATTATTACTTGCCACCCCGGCATGGGCAAACGTCACGATTACCGTAGTAGATGAGGGCAATGGTATAGCTGCCATCAACTATGCGGTGTCGGGCGAGCCGAACAAGGTAAGGGCCGTTGCCCTGGACATCCAGGTCGATGCAGGCACAATTGACGCCATCTCGGATTACATGAAAGGCGAAGGTGCCGGCTTCGGCATTTTCCCCGCCAGCTTCAGAGATTACATCAATGTCGATCCTGCTACCGGTGAAGTTGAGACCTGGGATGTAAACGACTATACACCTCTGGCTGATCCCAACGATCCGGGTGCACTGGGTGGTCTTGGCACGGCTGGTGTTACCATCGAGATGGGCGCACTTTACTATCCCACGGGGGATAACTCTCCAAACGCTCCGCCAAACAGCGGGACATTTTGTAAGCTCGAAGTTAGCGAAACCTGCAACATGAGCGTGCTCGAGAACGCAACCCGTGGTGGTGTCGTGCTGACGGATCCGTCCGTTGCACCAACTGTGGACCTGACCGGCGCAACCAATGTGACCGTAACAGTTGGTCCAGGTGAGTGCTTCCCAGATAGCTATTCGACGTATAATGACTGGGTAGCTATGGGTAGCCCGGATTGCTGGTGCGAACCGTATCAGTGCGATGGTGACGTCGACGGTGCTACAGAGACGTTCTTCAAGTACAGGATCTACGGCAATGATCTTGGCGCGATAGTCGCGAACTGGAAACGAAAGATCGACGACCCAGACCTGGATCCATGTGCCGACATTGACCACAAGTCCGAGACTTTCTTTAAGTATAGAGTCTACGGCAATGACCTTGGAATAGTTGTAGGAAACTGGAAGGCGAAAGATGCGGACCTTCCCGGCGATTGCCCAAGGCCTGAATAGTTGTGCCAACTTATTGTTGATAATGGATAATGGAATGTTGAATGTACAAATTAACACATTCAACCGTTAGGTTATCGGAAGGAGAAAGATGATGAAGCAGTTAATGATTATGTTAGCCGTTTTAGCGATGGCTACAGTGGCGAACGCTGGTCTCGTGTTGGACCCAGTTGAAGCCGACATGGCGACGGGTTTGAATATACAAACCGACCCGATAGACGCTGCCGATGGTCAGCAGGCACTCTTCCTGGCTGTAGGCGGCGGTGGTGGCGCACTTGACGCGGGTACTATGATGTATGCAGGTTCTCTGTCAGCCATCACCGACTACACTGGCGTTGACCCCGATCTCGATGCTGCTGTTGCGGCCATGTTGGGTGAGCCAGCCACAAGAATCGATTTTATCGAGCTCTTCGACGGTACTGATACACCACCGGATGTTATTGGCGTCTTGGTTAGCTATGCCGTAACTAGAGACGCGGACACATTGACCCCGGTGGCTCTGCTCAACCCCGACACTCTCGAGGTTATGGCCAGTGCCACGATTGTTCCTGAGCCGATTACCATTGCGTTGCTCGGTCTCGGTGGATTGTTCCTGAGGCGTCGCAAGTAAGACATCGCTGATTAGAGTCTAACAAATGAAGCGAGGCAGGTTTCAAGAACCGCCTCGCTTTTTTATTGCAAAGTGCGCCCTGCCGGTTAATATATTCTTCCTCTTTCGGCCAAAGGTAACAATACGGAGCAAGTTGCTATGAGACTAAAGGTTGGGCTAATTCTGATATTGGGGTCGATCGCGTTATGGGCAGCGGGCTGCCAAAGGCCTTCGAGACAACCGCTGGTTAGCGAAGCTGTACTGCCGCCGGATATCGCCGGGACGTGGAAAGCCCAGGACAGTCCCTGGAAGATAGTTGTGAGTCCCGATGGGACCGTGTCTTCGGCGGTTATTCCTATGGGCGTGGTTGAAGTCAAACCCAATCAGACGACGAAACTCGAAATGAAAGATGGAAGCTATAGCACGTTTAAGGCCGGGGATTGTGTCGTTGAGTATACGCCCACCACGAGGGAGCTGTTCGTAAGTGTCCAGATGGAGGAGATACACATTGCGTTTCTGGATAATGTGATCGACGGCAATAGCATCGATAGATTCGTAGGCCCCGTATCGGAAGACGGGAAGGTGTGGACGGCTGATTGGATAACGGTATTTGATTATGGACCCCGCTTTCCTCAAGATGCAAACGATACATTTGGTGGACAACTGATATTCGAGAAGATTGAGCAGTGAGTTGAAGACTCGCCTCAGTGCTCAGTAGTCATAATAACGAAGCCCGTCTTTATCCGTGCCTGGCCAGTCGAGTCTGATTGTGATCGTTGCCGGTTGATACACCCAGCCGTACGTCCCGGTCGGCACTTCAGGAAACGTTTCAGCGTTTGCGATTACCAGCGTGGTCCTCAGCCTATTGAAAGGATTTTCGGGCATCTTCAAGACGTATCGCCCCTCAAGTACGAGCTGATTATGGAATGTTGAGCTACTTGGAACAGTGCGCGGGTCGTCATCTTCATATCCTGGTGGGACGCCGCCGTGTTGGGTGGTGTATAGCTCAATCCCACTTCGGAGTATACGCAAACTGTCCTTGGCGACAGCTTCCTTGGCTTGTGTTGCGTGCGACTGAAATTGGGGCACAACAATAGCGGCCAGGATCCCCAGCACAGCTACAACAATCACCAGCTCAATGATGGAAAATCCTCTTTTCACCCTTGTCCAGGCCTTTAGGTAACCATCCGTTGCTCACAGTTGCTCACAAACGCACTGTGCGCGCCCAACAATGTCTTTTGTCTTATCGGCTCACACAGTCCGCCCCTTGAGCGGGCAAGTATTATAAGACCGATTTTCGACAATCATGTGAAAAGTCTCTTGACCGCTTGGTGGAAATAGATGAAACTACCGCACAAATTCGTAGCTCGTAAGTCGTGAATAGTAAATCAATTCACAGACCATGAACAACGGGACACGGCGTAAGGAATCGGCATGATTAAAGACATGATTTTTGGCATAGTAGGAGGGTTGGGGCTGTTCCTGTTCGGCATGGGGTTGATGTCCGATGGCCTTAAGAAAGTAGCTGGGCAGAAACTCAAAAACATCCTCGAATCGATGACCAAGAGAGCACCCGTGGCTTTTCTTGTCGGCGCGGGCGTCACCGCTTTAATTCAATCCAGTTCGGCTGCGACGGTGATGGTTGTCGGTTTTGTCAATGCGGGCCTGCTCACGCTTAAACAGGCGATCTGTGTAATTATCGGGACAAACGTCGGCACGACAGCAACAGCCTGGCTGGTGTCAATATCGGGCCTCGGTACCCTTAAGATTACAGCCTACGCACTACCGGCCGTGGGCGCAGGATTCATCCTGCAGGTATTAGGTAAAACCCGAAGAACCAAGAGTATCGGGCAAATAATGCTCGGCTTTGGAATACTGTTTCTCGGCATCGGTTTTATGAAAGATGCCTTCGACCCATTACGGCAAAGCCAGAAAGTCCAGGGACTTTTCATCGCTTTGGGTACTAAACCTTTGTTAGCCATTTTAGCTGGAACCGTGGTGACAATGCTCCTTCAAAGCAGCTCAGCCGCCATTGCCATTGTGCAACTGCTGGCTATCCAAGGAGCTTTCGGCAGCAATTGGGAAACAGCACTTAACGTTGCGATACCGTTTGTTTTGGGTAGCAACATCGGAACAACAATCACCGCTCAGCTTGCGGCACTACAGACAAATCTGAGTGCAAGACGCGCCGCCTGGGCACATACAATATTCAATGTCCTTGGAGCTCTAATTGCTTATCCATTCGTTCATCTTGGTTGGTTCGGTGTTTTGGTTCATGTAGCCTCGCCCTGGGACCTGGGACCAACTACTATTGCAATGTCTATTGCTATCGCTCACACCATCTTTAACGGTACTAATTCCGGCATATTCTTACCACTGGCGGGCGTGTTGGGCAGATTGGTGGTTAGGCTCGTGCCCGAAAGACCCAGTGATGCGCTCGTCAGGCCGGTAGTCCTCGAGAAACACCTTCTTGGCACACCCGTAATTGCGCTGGATCAGGCGAAGCGCGAAATCATTCGTATGGCAAAAACAGCAAAAAGGGCCCTTGTTCGCTCTATCAATGGAATTGTTGAGGATGACAGGGCAAAACTTGAGTCGGTCAGAGGGATAGAGGATTTTATCGATGCGTTCCAGCTCGAAATCACGTCCTACCTTTCAGCACTGTCACGCAAACAGTTATCTGATGAAGTATCTGTCAAACTTCCGGTACTTTTGCATACGGTTAACGACCTCGAACGTGTCGGCGATCACGCTGTCAACATCGTCGAAATTGCGGAGCGCAAAATCGAGCGGAAACTTTCCTTCAGCGACTCAGCTCTGGCCGAGGCTGAGCAACTCAGAAAAGAGGCAGATCAGATGTTTGACTGTATCATAGCGGCTCTGGGAAATGATGACACCGAGGCAGCAAAATCAGCTCTGCTCAATGAGGATAACCTCAACAAAATGCAGATAGACTTTCGACGCAGCCATGTTCAGCGTATGACCGATGGGACTTGCTCAGCCGAGGCCGGCCTGATATTCATCGACCTGGTTGACAACGTCGAAAAAATCGGCGACCACCTCACCAATATCGCGCAAGCGGCAATAAGCGGCCTGCAATGGGCCGGAGTCGAGCCGAGAATCTCTCCAAATCCACCTGAGTAATACGGAGCGGAAAAGTAATTGCGCTCTCGCGAGAAGTTTTTGCAGGACAGTTATATTATAAATACCGTGTGGCAGTCTTCCGCCGCGGCGGACCATAGGTGGATTGGGGATGGCTGTATAGCGCGAAGAGTTTTATTGCCGGTAAGTGAGAGGATTCAGGTCGTCATGGGCTGCCGGGGGTGGGGGTAGATGGCTGCCAGCTCTCAGGTTCGCTCCACACGGCTGGGTCCGTACTGGCGTCAACAATCACTAACGAATCGCCACCACCATCCGTCGTCGGATACCACGAATCATTGTACTCAAACCGTAATATCGCAGCCTCCAAAGGAAAAGCCAGCCTTAAGATGACCTGCTCGCCGCCGTTGCTAAAGTTGCCGGAATACACGCCGGCAACATTGATGCCCATGCCATAGCGAGACCGAAAAGCAGCTAAATTACTGGCCACCACAACATACCCACCAGGCTCAAGCGCCATCTCCGGGAACGTAAACTCAACGCCGTCAGTAAAGCGTACACCCGTCAATTCCAGCGTCACATCACTGATGTTCTGAAGCTCAACAAAATCATAATTACTGCCGTTTGAAGCGTGGTACATCAACTCAGTTATCCGCAGGCCATCCAGAAGCGCCAAGGATGTGGCAACAAACTCATCTTGCGAGGTTATAACTGTCCCAACCAGTTCAGCGGAAATCAGAAAGTCAGAACTGGTCGTGGAAGCATTCATACCGTGAATGGCCAATATGTTATCGCCCTGCTGGAAAGCATCTATATAGCTGAAAATATCAATGTCCTCAAAGATAACAGCATCAGAGTCGCTATGGGTTCGGTCGGCCTCAGAATCCCATTGCGGCGTACCGGCGAAATTGGGTCTGGCCACCTCTACGCCGTTGATATAAGCAATAAAGCCATCATCATACCGCGCACGCAGTATCATGTTGCTGAATGCGCCCGGATCGCTATCAACCGTAAATGGAATGCGGATATAACAGGTGGCATTGGTGTTGTACATTTCAGCTTCGACATTAAGCGTAATGTAGCTTCTGTAGCCTGAGTTCCTTTCGTAGCCGACGCCGCCTGGATCGCCAGTGCACAAGGCCCAGCCGGAATCGTCGAAATCAGGCTCGGTCTGCCAGGCATCGCCAATGTCGCCGGTCGGCACCAGCACCCGCTTGTCAGCATTTTCAGTCACGAGAATAGTACTACTCGTAGTCGAGACCGGGTTGGCAACGCCGGGAGTGGGCAATTCAAAGAACGCAAAGTAATCACCACCATCAGGCGCCCTACCTTGAGACACATCGGTCGTCTGCGGGCCATAAAGCACTTTGTCAATCTCATTGACCTCGGCATCAAACAGGCCAATCATTTCACCATCGGCTGAGAGCCGGAAATCCACGTGGCCGGGATCATTGCTGTCATCAACCCTAAAGACCACAAAGCCTGCGCCAGCTACAAAGTTCAGAGGACCTATCTGATGTTTGTCAGGCTGGGTCACAGGATTGTCCGTTAGGTATAGGCCGTTCAGATCTACCGGAGCAGGATGCGGGTTGAATAGCTCAATGAAGTCATCCTCAAACAGGACTTCACCCCTGGCAAGCCATTCGTTGATCTTTAGCGTGTTCGGATCCCCTAAAGGCTGGGCGACATTAGCCTGCCCAAAGGTAGGAACAGTCAGGTGCCACTGGCCATCAGCTAATCGGCCAATAGACATATCTGCCAATTGAAGACCAAACTCAACAGAATCGAGCAACGCACCGCTTCTGTCGTACAGGTAAACTTCGTCGCCATCACCATCGAGACCAAAGCCCAGATGTATGCCCGATGTCGCAGTGTCAGCATCAGCATAAAGCACTAAGTACTCGCCAGGGCGCATGATGGTTCCAGCGGGGAAGACATACTTCGTTCGGTCAGCGGGATCATCGGTGATGCTCATGCCAAATAAGCTAATTAGTGTGGGCCCATCGTAGTACAGCTCTATCACA
>DAOWID010000191.1 GCA_030641115.1 Planctomycetota bacterium
AGCCGTAGTTGTGCGTGTAGACGAAGTTGATCCCGAAGCTCTTGAGCCGCTCCATGCTCTGGCGGGCTGCCCCGTAATTCGCCCAAGCAGCGCCGATCTGGGCATTGTCCAGCGGGACAGCGGACAGGAAGATGCGGGTGCCGTTCAGGAAGAAGTCCCGACCGTCGATCCAGAACTCGCGGAACCCAAAACGCACGGGGCGGCCGGCATCCAGCACCTTGCCGCCGGCCTCCAGCAGCGAGAGATTGAGGTGGTATGTGTTCTGAGGCGTATGGAGGTCCCAGAGTCTTCCGGCCTTGAAGTTCTCCGTAAATGCGACGCGGCCATCCTTGAGGTCGCTGCCCTTGAAGGTCTTGCTCGTGAATTGCCCGACGCTGCGGCCATCATCCGTGATCTGGGCACGAAGAGCGTACTGTGCGTCCGCGGCGAGGTCGTCCAGCGCGGCGTCGAACGTGATCTCCCACCTGCGCACTGACGTGTCCACCTTCACGTCGGCGATACGCGCGCCCATAGGTGTGCTGACAAGGTACACATCGCCGCACAGGCCGCGGCGTGCCACCGAACCCTTCACCTCTCTGGCCGAGGCGGTGTCGCTGTACGAGAGCATGACGCCCTTCAGCGGCATGGCTGCGACAAACATGCTGAGAACATGCGTGGCGCCCGGGCGGCAGGCGGCTGTGATATCAAGCTCGCCAGCCGGGAAGACGATGGCCCCAATCTCCCGACCATCCACCTGCACAGTCGCGTGGGAGTTCAGGTACTCCGCGTGAACGGTGATGCGCCGACCGACCCATTCCTCCGGAATGGTGATCTGGCGCTGGTACCAGGCCGCTGTGATGCTGCGCAGATTCCGGCCCTTCCAGCTCGGATGGGCGTGGACTGTCTGGCAGTCTTTCTGCATATAATCGGTGATTCCCGGCCAGCTCCCTGGGACCTTGAAGTAGCCCCACCTGTCGGCGGGCACGGCGTTCGTGTCGTTGTCGGCCGGCTGCCAGCGCCACAGACCATTGATGCATATCCGCTCGCGCGTGGGTGTTGACTGCCGATACGCTTTCTCAATGTCCCAGACAGCCTTCACGCCTTCGGGCAACCGTACCGCAGCAGCACCTTGGCACACTCCCGGCACGACAGACGCAGCGATACATGCGACGATGGCGAACGATTGCTGTAGTAAGAGTTTCATTTTGCCTGTCCCTCAGAAATCCGGTGATGATCCGGGCAACCCGACTGTTAGGCTTTTCTTTCATCTGCCTTTCGTGCTGTGGGCGTAGTCGTTTACAACCTCGAGATCCACAATCCCGCCGACCGTAATGGTCACGAGTTTGGGTTCGGAGGCTTCTCCCTCGCGCATGGGATTCGGTTTGGCAACGATAATGTACTCGCCGGGCGGTACGCCTTTGAACTCGAAGGTGCCGTCTTTCTTGCATTGCATGGACCCGCCCCAAGTGCCTCTTCTGTTGCCGCCCTTGGGTGTAATCTCAGCCATGAAGGCTCGCGTTGGGGGCCTGCCGTCCTTGCCGATGACTCTGCCACGCACCACGCCTGTACCGCTCATTACGATCCTGATGGGATCAGGCTTGCGCCAAAGTTCTGCAGAAACTTCATATATGTCAAAGATGGACGTCTCCTGATGCAGTGATGGCGCTCGACACCGTATCCGGGTGAAGCCTCCGGGAAGCGAGCGCAGCTCAAAACGCCCGTTTTCATCTGTCGTCGCGCACGGATCCACTGGGCATTTATAGCCCAAGCCATCAATCCCAAGCGTGTCCCGCGCGTAAACCGTGACACCGGGAATCGGATTGCCTTTGTTATCTTGGACGATGCCCTCGCGGGACACGGTTTTCATAAGAAGTGCGTCAAATTCACGATAGGCATGGCCATTGCGGTTATGAAAAACACCTACATTGCGATCGGCATAACCATCTGCGCAGATGTGGATTTCATAATATCCTTTCGGGATGGCCTGAAGCTTGAAGAATCCGTCTTCATCTGTTCTCGTTCGGGAAGCTTCCTTCCATTGGCGCGGCTCAGTCCGCTGGGAAAGGACAACATCGGCACCGACAACTAACTGGTGTGTGGCCATATCGAAAACCCTGCCTCTTATGACGCCGCCAGCATCTACACTTACGGGCACTGCCTTTGCTCGCATGTCGATCACCCGGACGTCGGACGGAACCTCGACCTCTTCCCAAACGATGAGGCTGTCAGCATCAAGATAAACGTCAATACGCGGCGATGGCACCGGCTGCCGAAAGTTGGGATGATCCGAATCAAAACTGCCCTTCGGATTGCTGAAAAGGCTGTGGAAGCGCTCCGGAACCCAAATGGTGAAGGTCCAATCAACGCGCTTGGCGTCTTTGGCTGCCTCTTTGCCATGCCCCTTGCGCCAGGGCTCCTTCGCCCAGTCGTGCACAACCAACAGCAGCGGCTTGCTATCCACAATCCAGGTTTCTTGGCCGTCAAGGGATATAAGGGACCGTCTTGCCATCCTGGGCACTCGAATCGCGCCGAATTTCTGCAAGGCCCTATTGAAGTCGGCCGTGCCTTTGCAGCCGTACACGAAGTAGTACTCCCCGCCGCCGAAGGGAGGCCCCACCATATAGCCCAGCCGACTGGGAAGATTAGCCACTGCCTCGGCCCCCCTCGGCCAGCCCCTGTTCTGGATAGGCCTGTTGCCGTCGCTCACTTCGATCAAAGCATGCGCCGCGTTAGGCAGTGGCCACACCGTGCTAAGGACAAACAACAAACCGAGAACTCTGATTATTCTTCGCGTCACCATTCTGATCTCCTTTTCACCGCCTAACGTTCAGCATGAGCCGCGAGCCAGTTGCCAACGAGGCGTATTTCAGAGAAAAGGTCTCAGACTATTTCAGCAAACCAACTCGGGGCGACAGGACTCGAACCTGCGACCTCGTGACCCCCAGTCACGCGCGCTAGCCAAACTGCGCCACGCCCCGCATAAACAACAATATTCTAATATAAAGTTCACTATCAAACAAACGTTTTTTAGACAGCAAATTTTAAGTATGCGTTAAACACTCAGGTTGATTCCTGCTGGGATGATGCAAAACGCACGTCTCGGCTTTTCTACTGGTACCTGCCAGCGTCTCAAATCATCAGCCGGATCATTTGTGAATCTGCTCATCAAATACGCCTTCAACAAATCGCTTGCTCGTGCGGAGTAGGATTGTAAGCGACGGCCCTATCCAGTCAATGTAGTTTCGGTAGAAAATGGCGATTTTATTGCGAATACGTGCGTAACGAGAATCGCTACGTGTGGCATTGCGGCTTGTTCCTGTGCCGGGGAAAAATCTTTTGTAACCGTTCACGGGACAAATGTGCCGTTTTATGTCATTGCGAGGTCCGCCTTTGGCGGGCCGTGGCAATCTCAATCGTTATATTTTAGATTGCTTCGTCGCAAAACTCCTCGCAATGACCCCAGCAACACAACTTATACGCTGTGAACGGTTACATCTTTTTTAAAAAATGAAAAAACAATTGACAAAGTTAGGCGTACCTAACTATATTAGGAGTGGTGTACATGATATGAGGAAGAAGACCTATGGCCGCAGCGAAGAGCAATGATTTAAGCGCTTCTTTGGAGGATTACCTCGAGGCGATTTTCAATATAGCTGGCCAGTCGAAAATCGCCCGCAGTAAGGACATAGCGAAAACGCTCGGCGTGTCTAAGTCCTCTGTTACCGGGGCTTTACGAGTTTTGAAGGACAAAGGTCTAGCCAATCATGAGCCCTACGGCTACGTTACGCTGACGCAGGCTGGCCAAGCCGCCGCCGCCGAAGTCGCCAGAAAACACAGTATTCTTAAGTCTTTCTTTGTCAATGTGTTAGGTATCCAAGCCGATGTCGCCCAAGAAGCTGCCTGCAAAGTCGAACATGCACTTGGCCCGGCAATCATCACTCAGCTTTTGCATTTTAGCGAATTTATGGCTCAAAGCGGCAAAAATGGTTATGACGTTGCAAATGAATTCAAGCGATTTTGCGAAAAACATATCCCAGCAAAACAGCAACGAAGTGAGCCGACTTGTGGGAAACCAGCAAATGGAACAGATGCAAACGAGACCGTTATCAACGGTTAGGGCCGGCGAAACCGTGAGATTGGCCAGGGTCGAAGCCGGTCGCGGCTTGAAGAGTCGACTTGCCTCAATGGGGCTTGTGGCCAACGTGAAAATAACAGTCGTAAGCAGTGGCCATCCTGGGCCTTTTGTGATAAGCGTCAGGAACTCCAAAATGATGTTGGGCAGAGGGATGGCTCAGAAGATTATGGTAGTATAGCAGATGAACGTTTGTCTCCACGATAGGCCGTTTTTTTGCACAGATAGTCCAGGGCACCTAACTTTTTGCAGGGGTTTTTCCAAACAGTAATGGATATGGCCAAAAGAATCACCGTAGCCTTAGCCGGCAATCCCAACAGCGGCAAGACCACTATATTCAACATGCTAACCGGTGCACGCCAACACGTCGGCAACTATCCGGGAGTAACGGTCGAGAAGAAAGAGGGTCTCTGCAAATATAAAGACTACGAGATAACACTCGTCGATTTGCCGGGCACGTATGGCTTAACAGCCTATTCGACCGAGGAGCTTATCGCCCGCAACTTCATAATTGACGAGCAGCCGGACGTCGTAGTTGACATCGTTGACGCATCCAATATCGAACGCAATTTGTATCTGGCGACCCAGCTAATTGAAATGAATGTCCCTTTAGTCTTGGCGTTTAATATGAGCGATGTTGCTAAGCAAAAGGGTTTGCTCTTCGATATCGAACAGTTGTCCAGACTATTGGATGCGCCAATAGTCCGTACCGTTGGCAACAAGGGCAAGGGCAAGACAGAACTACTCGATGCTATCATCGCTACGGCTGAGCAAGGCAAGGAGCATCGCGCCCATAGGGTAGGTTGCGGAGAGGAAATTGAGGAAGAGCTGGCAGCAATCGAAGTAGTTGTTGCTGATAATGAGCACGAGTTGGCAGACAAGTACGGCACCCGATGGTTAGCCGTCAAACTATTGGAACAGGATAGTGACATAGCTGCAAAGGTCCACAGCCAACAGGTACTGGATGCTGTCAAGAGCAGCAGCGAGCATCTTAAAGGCATTTTCGCCGATGAGCCGGAAATCGTTATCGCAGGTCGGCGCTATGGCTTCATATCAGGGGCATGTCAGGAGACGATTGAGAGTACCGTGGAATCGCGTCACAGTGCGAGTGACATGATAGATGCCATCGTCATACATCGTGCTCTGGGACTACCGATCTTCCTGATATTGATCTATTTGGCCTTCTTCTTGACATTTAAGATAGGCGAATACCCGATGGGTTGGCTTGAGCAGTTTTTCGGCTGGCTGGCCGGCGCAGTAGCGAATCTTTGGCCGGCGGGCAGTGACAGCTCGCTCAGATCGCTTCTCGTCGATGGTGTGATTGGGGGGGTCGGCGGCGTGCTTGTCTTCTTGCCGAATATTCTTTTGCTGTTCTTTGTTATTGCGCTGCTTGAAGATTCCGGCTATATGGCCAGAGCCGCTTTCATTATGGACCGCATAATGCACAAGATAGGCCTACATGGTAAGAGCTTCATACCAATGCTCATCGGCTTCGGATGTTCCGTACCAGCCATAATGGGCGCCAGAATACTCGAGAACAGACGCAACAGGTTTACGACAATTATGGTGATACCTCTGATGAGCTGCGGCGCAAAGTTCACGATTTACATGCTGATAATACCCGCTTTCTTCCCCGATAAATGGCATGGACCAGCCCTCTGGCTTATTTACTTGATAGGAATCGTTTTGGCGATTATCTGCATAAAACTCTTACGTCTGACCGTCTTCAAGGGTGAAACCACACCGTTTGTCATGGAGCTGCCGCCTTATCGTATGCCGACCCTCAGATCCGTATGTATTCACATGTGGCAGAGGGGCTGGATGTATTTAAGAAAGGCGGGCACGATAATCCTCGCCATATCGATCATACTCTGGGTGGCGATGAGTTACCCGAAGCCAAGTCAGGATTCTTTGTCCGGCTTGAGCCCTGAGCAGGCCCAGCAAGTCAGGCTGGAACATTCGGTAATTGGCCGACTGGGAAAGGCAATAGAACCTGCTCTGAAGCCGCTCGGCTTCGATTGGAAAATCGGAACGGCCCTTATCGGTGCCACCGCCGCAAAGGAGGTCTTCGTCTCACAGTTGGCGATTGTACACGCGGTCGGTTCTCACGAAGCTGGAGCCGTTGAAGGCGCAGATGAACCCGGCGGCGGCGGGCAGACTTTGCGCCAGAAGCTGCAGGCAAACTACACGTCTCTGACGGGCTTTTGCATTATGTTGTTTTGTTTGATTGCCACGCCGTGTGTGGCAACGGTCGCAATGACAAAACAAGAGACGAGATCATGGAGCTGGGCATTATTCCAATTCTTTGGCCTAACGGCTCTGGCTTATGCGGTCACGTTCATCGTTTATCAGGTTGGCAGCTTGATAATGGGATAATCGAGCCCTGATTTTGAGGAAGTTCTTGCCGTAATTGAAAAAAATTGCGATTTTTCAGAATTTGCTCTTGACAATAATTAGGAACACCATAAAATCTTAGGCTATCCTAACTTTATAAGGATATTGACTATGAGTGCCAGTGGAAAACTAAGTGCAAGTCTCGAGGATTACTTGGAGGCGATATTCTGGATAATTGCGGCAAAAGGGGCGGCACAAGCAAAAGATATCGCCAAAAGATTGAGCGTAAAAGCCTCTTCAGTAACCGGTGCATTACAGGCTTTGGCTAAGAAAAATTACGTAAATTATGCACCTTACGAAGTTGTAACACTTACTTCCGAAGGAGAAAAGTTAGCCAAGAACGTGGTGCGGCGACATCAGATACTGAAGGATTTTTTCGTCAATGTGCTGGTTGTTGAAAAGGGCCTTGCTGACGAGGGGGCATGCAAGATGGAACATAGTATTCCTCGGCCAATAGTGGAAAAACTCGTAGCCTTTATGGAATTTGTGGATATATGCCCTCGCGGAGGTCAAGAATGGATAAACGGCTTCAAGCATTATTACAAAACCGGCACCAAGGGTGACTGTGAACGGTGTATTGCTCCATCGCTGGGGGAAATCAGAAAAGCAAAGTCGATTGTGAAAACCAAAGGAGCAACTAATGTAACCCTTGCTGATTTGAAGCCCGGGAAAAAAGGTATCGTTGTCAGAGTAAAACACCGGGGTTCAATCTCAAAGCGTTTGGCTGACATGGGTGTGGGCCGTGGGGCATTGGTTGAGATAAAGCGAGTGGCGCCGCTGGGTGATCCAATCGATATCAAAGTGAAAGGGTATCACCTTTCGCTAAGAAAGGAGGAAGCTGCAAGTATTATGGTTTCGCTACGTTGATTTTTTTTAGCTAAAAAGTTAGGCGTGGCTAATATATTAAGGCTTGCCTAATAAAGCTGCGAGTGCGCGAAAGTCAGAAAGGAGGTGACAAATGATGGTTTGGTACAAATTTGTCGCGGCAATTTGAAGATGCTTCCGGGTCAGAAAGTAAATGTGTCTGATTGGAGATAATTTTTGAAAACTCTCCAAAGGAGAAAAGATAATGGAAACAAGAAAAATGACGAAGAAGTTACTACTCAGTGGCCATTTGAGTATTGTTGTTTTTTGTTTAGTGGTGTTGTTCGACATCCTTGTGGATTCAGCTAATGCTGATGAGAGTATAATCCTTACGCCAAGCAAGGACAACTACATCAATCGATGCTCAGTAAGTGGCAGCGAAACAAACTACGGTGGTGCCGAAAACCTTCTGGTAAGATCGTTTGACGGTGTAGGTTGCACATTAGAGGAACCAAAAAGCGCACGCTTAATAATCCAGTTTGATCTGCCTGCCATCGAGTACCCTGCGGTCCGAGCTACACTCGGGCTTTACTATTATGACAAGCTTGGCACTGTCGATCCCGTCGGAAGGATATACGAGGTTCGGCGAGTATTGAATGACTGGACCGAGGGTACAGGTACCAAAGCGGGGAAGGTGGGGACCACGTTGGGATCAAGTTGGCAAAACAGGCATAATTTTGGCGTGGGGATGGAATTCCCGTGGCACAGCCATCATCTGCCGCACATCGAGGACACTCCCCCTTGCGTGCGGGGTTGCTCCGGCTGGGACTATCTCGGTGGTGGAGATTTCCCTTACACCGATTGTAACGGAACCGATCATTGGGGCGGGGATGAGGTGTGGGCCACAGCTCTTGTTCCGGCCGCCTTTGGCTGGATGGAGTGGGATGTTACGGCTCTTGTCCAAGGATGGCATGCAGGAACCTACGCCAACAACGGGCTGTTAATTCGCGATAGTGAAGAACAATGGCACTCACCTTGTCTTTACCCGAACGAGGACAAACTCGGTGCACGGTTCTACAGCAAAGAGTATGCTGGTGCCAATTACAGGCCCTACCTGAAAGTTACTTACGTTCCTGATGCCACAGCGGCAACATGTAGAAAAATCTGGGAATACGGTTGTGGTATTAGTTCCGACCTCAATTGCGATTGCTACGTTGACTTCTTAGACTTGGCCATCCTCGCCAATGACTGGCTACGGTGCAACAACCCAAACGATCTGAATTGCGAGGTGACCTGGTAGTGCACGAATTTCTAATTTCGAAAAGAAGAATGTCCGCGGCAGCCCCGTAAACTCCCGCCGATTTCAACCTCGCGGATGCGAACCAACAGAGGCAAAAAATTATGTAGCCTGAGTTTGGTGTGGAGACAGAAAAACTTCCTCTCCACACCGGCTTGCAGGAATATAGCGCTGACCGTTAGGGGATCAATATGTACAAGCAAAAAAACAGGCAACAGAAGGGGTTCACCCTGGTTGAACTTTTGGTACTTATGAGCATGATTGCGCTGCTTACGACAATTTTGATGGTTGCCCTTAGGACAGCCAGAGAACAAGCGCGACGCACCAAGTGTGGGAGCAACCTGCGGCAGCTTGGTCTGGGTTTGACAATGTATGCTGATACGCACGATGACTGGCTCCCGCAAACAGCAGACCACTGGAATCCTGAAGACCCAAAGAGGAACTGGCATAAGAATTCACAGTTTATGAGCTGCGTTGGGTTAGAACCAAATCCGCAGGCTCGCAGCGTGATAACCTGTCCCAGTCATCGTGACCCCGATAAGAACGCTGCCGATTTTATGGAAAATGACGATGTGGGCTTCTGGATAAGTTACGGAATGAATGTGGCCTTTGGTTCGAGCCGGACCGATGCGAGAAAGCGGAGGAAAAGAATGCAATTTAAGCATCCGTCTTTGACCATGTCCTTCATGGATGCATACGCCTACGGCAACGCCATTGGTGAAGTGGGCTGGCAGGACTGTCTTTATCCATGTGATGCCTACCGTCATAATAGGTGTGCTCAGATTGTCTATCTGGATGGCCACATCGGGCGGGCTAGGCAGTATTTAGTGCACAGTTGTGAGGCAGAAGACATAGATTTCGATTTCTGGGGTTGTTATTGGCTAAAGCCATAGACAGCCCAAATCTGCCTAATGCTGAAGTCCAACGCAAAATACCCGCCCCTACCGCAGGCACTAACGTGTGCACATCACACACTCAATTCGACGCAGCACGGGTGAATCTTTCGGACCCTGAACTCTGGCCACTTCCCAAGTTCCCACAGCAGCCTGTAACAAGAAGTGAAGGCAGCATAATAGCTGCCAGAGCCATCAAGTGGTAACGCTGTAGATTTAGATCGTCTGCCCGGTCAGCCTTACCCTTGCGACCGGCTAATCCAGCGCGCAAAACGCTACCTCTGCGCCAAACCTGAACACCGGGAAGGTCTAAATTCTCTAAGAAAGTGTATGAAAAGTTCAATCATCCTGGTTTCAACCGATGAATCATAAGATTGATCATAGCAATCTGAACCATCGTTTCGCTGCTGTCTGTCAAAGACTCATAGTCCTTGCTCAGGCGGCGGTACTTACCCAGCCATG
>DAOWID010000158.1 GCA_030641115.1 Planctomycetota bacterium
ACGCTCTGTCCAAACACGGCCCATCGAGCCTTACACCACACCAAAATCAATTTTTCCGTTGCCAAATCCACCTTCATCGTGGAAAGCCGTCTCTTATTCGACTCCATCCGTCGAAAATCTATTCATTTTGCAGGAGTCTTTTAAAAAAATGTTAGAGTGTGAATAGAACAACTCTTCTAATTCCTACCTAGTTAAGAGAAACCCTTTTCTACACATCAAGACGTTCCTAATGTAGGACTTTATTGCAGCTTTTATACAAAGTTCGCGGCAAATAAATTGCCCGGTTTTCTCTATGTTGTTCTGTTCATAGACCTTCCCCGGCCGTCGAGCCACCGCCCGATACGAGCAGATTCACAAAGTACTGTCTGCTCGAACAGTCTCCATACACAAATCCATCTATCTTGGTAGTGGTCGTGTTTTGTGAAAGGTTACACCGGCAGGCGCTTTTTTGGAAGAATTTTGGCCGTATTTTGCGAATTGATGACCTTGGAAGGAATAAACTTCAAGGACAATTTGAGAACGGAAATTGAAGAAGACCTTGAGGCGACAGTGGCCGAATATACAGAGGTTCTTGTGGCTGAGTCTAAGCTTAGCTGGTTCGCTGGATTCTTTCGTGCCTGCGAGCTTGTGAATCAGAAGACGTAAGGATTCGTTATACGTGCGGGGCCAGCCAGGAACGGCTGGCCCCCGTACTGCTTGTCAAGGTTTTGAAAATGGCAACTCTAAGTTTTATCAGGGATCGCAAGCGCTGGCGCGTTCGGTGGCGTGCTACAAATCGAAAAGCAGTCTTTAACAGAATTTTTCCCGGCTCGCGCTGCTTTATCCAAAAGGCCCGATTCGTGCGATTCTACGCGGAGATAGAGGCCCAAGAGCAAGCTTGGCGAACAGGTGAGGCTGTTCCTACTGAGTCCATTGAACAAGTCGCCAGCCACTATACCACATACGCTAAAAAGTTCACCGCCCGAGGGACATTACAAAATGGTGATTCGGCGATTTATAAAATCCCTTCCGAAAGCAGTCGTCCGAATCCAGCAAATAGATGTCTTTCAAATCGAGCAATATCTGTGGCGATTGCGTGATGGGGGAATTAAGAACCGGACTCTCAACGCTCGCCTAACGGCTACTGTCCTGCATCATTTCTCCCAGGATTGGCGCCAAGATATTACAGCAAAGAGAGTAGACTTGACATATCAATCTACAGTCTGTGTAATGTTTCTTTCAATCGCTCCTGACGCATGAGCAGTTTATGCCAAGACTCCTGTTATATGCCAGCGAATTTTCTGGATTTGGGAGTATCTCTCGTGGGCCTGGAAATCGCCGATATGAAACTAAACGCGCTGGAACGACAAATAGGGCTCGCTAAGGCTATTAAACTGTACAAACGGAACATATCTCAAAATTCCGATGAGGATAATGCCTTTGAACGATTGGCGGTTATCTACCGACGCCGAAATCAGATAGAGGAAGAGATACGTGTGTCAAAGAAGGCTATTGCTTTTTATGAGCATGCTGTGTTTGTTGAACATCTCGAGAGTATGCTGCCAGTGCTGAATCAATTTACCAAGAGGTTAAAGGCAGTTGAGGCAATTCTGTCTTCACAACGAAGTAAATAGGACAGTAAATCTGGTGGAACGAACTGAAATTGATGGTAAATGGGCAATCCCAGAAAAATGGAGGATCGTATTGTGAAAGCATGGATACCTATGATACGATTGATTGGCTTTTAGAACACATCCCCAACCATAACGGTAAGGTTGGTCAGTGGGGGATCACGGCTTGAAGCTGCGACACTCAAATAGTCAACTATATGCAATATGGTTTCCTTACAGCCAGTTGCCAAGCGGAAAAAGCTGATAATCAAGATCTTAATTGAAAAAAAGAGAAGAAATTTTGTACCAAATCCCTTTTCTGAAAAATTGTTGGTTTCAGATTTACTGACCCAGAAAGGAGGTTAATAAAAAGGGTCAAAAACAAGAGTAGCTGGAACAAAGAATCGCTAAAAAATCGATTTAGAAAGGAGAAACAAAACAAGAAAAAATTGTAACCGTTCACGGGCCAAATGTGCCGTTTTATGTCATTGCGAGGCCTTTTTCAAAGGCCGTGGCAATCTCAATCGTTACATTTTAGGGCATGGTTCAAATAAGCCAGATTCCGGGTAACATTGATTTGCTTACTCTATATCGCGTGGCAGCCTCAAATCCGAAGGGTTTGGGGATGGTTGCACTGACTTTGGAGTTTTGCCATCCCCAAGCTATGCTTGAGGCTGCCACCCAGGATTGAACCATGCACATTTTAGATTGCTTCGTCGTAAAACTCCTCGCAATGACCCCAAAAGCGCAACTTATAGGCCGTGAACGGTTGCAAAAAATTTAACACATGGTTGAAAATTCTACATTTCATTAACCTCTTATTTTAGGAGAAGAAAAATGAACAAACAAAAAACTGCGAAAGTAAGCTTAGGAAGAATCCTTCTCTTAGTGACAGCCCTTCTCATTATTTGTACTGGCTCAGCAGTGGCTCAGCAAAGTCTCCAGGGGCTTGCGAAAGAATATGGGCTTGACTGGGCAGTTGGCAGGTGGACAGCCACAACCGACAACGGCACTGAGATCCAGTTAGTGTATAGGTGGGAGCTTGACGGACATCTTATAACTGCTGATTTAAAGATGGGAGAGTATGCCTCACGCGGCATGATCTTTTACGTGCCCGGCGAGGAAAAGGCTACCCAAGTGAGCGTTGACAACAGAGGCGGCAGGTCTAAGGCAACATGGGAACTATTGGATGACAAGCTTGTTTCGAAAAGCGAGCATGTTGACGCCGAGGGCAATACACGGAAGATGGGGATCATGTACTCGAAAGTTGATGCCCGGACCATGAAGGTCGCAGTATATGGTGTAGGCCAGGACAACGAGCTTGCTGATGAGCCATGGGGCACCATGGAATTTAAACGGCAGGTCCGCAAGCCAAGAAGGAAAACGGTAGGCAAAGATGATACAGAGAAGTCCAACTGACAAGGTTAATCGTGATTGCTTTTAAGCATTCTTCTCATTGGAAATATTCATGTATATCCCTGAACCTCTTGGATTCGGTATAGATAAGAGAAGGAGTGAGTCCGTGCTGGCCATGAAACGATTCCATATCGTGCTTGCTGCAATAGCACTGCTGCTTGTGGCGCTTAATTCCTCCGCAGAAGCCAAAGAGAAGGTCATTGTCGATAGCGATATGGTTATCTTGTATGACGATGGTGTGGCGATAATGATGCTCGCCAACCATCCGGATGTAGAGTTGCTCGGTGTGACGATAGTCTCCGGAAACACCTGGGTCGCAGAGGGAACAGCATATGCTCTTCGTCAACTTGAGGTGATGAATCGACCGGACATTCCAGTAGCCTTGGGAGTACGTTATCCGCTTCGAGCGGGACGTTATGAGACCATGGAAGTCGAGCGAACGATGTTTGGTTATCGATCAAGCTATATCGGCTGTTTTAGAAGGGTTGAACCGGCGTCGTATCTTGATGTGTATCGCACCGAATTTGGAGGCAAACCAACACTAAAACCTGTTGATAAGCACGCAGTAAACTTTCTGATTGATACTATCAAGGCCAATCCAGGAGAAGTCACTGTTATCCCAATAGGTCCATGTACGAACCTGGCAATTGCCATACGAATGGCACCGGAGATAATTGGCCTCGTAAAGAGGGTTGTATACATGGGTGGAGCGTTTGATACTCCGGGCAATACCACCCCGGCGGCCGAGTTCAACTGGTGGTTTGACCCGGAGGCAGCCAAAATGTGTGTTCGGACTCCCTTTCCAGATCAACTCGTTGTTGGATTAGACGTCTGTGAGAAGTATCGTTTTAACAAGAAGATTTTTGCTCGCATTACGGCTGTGAACACACCAATTGCAGAGATGTTTCGGAAAAAGTACGGACCGGAGTTTAGGAAGGACCCCAGCTATACTCGATTGGTGTGGGATACTGTAGCCGCCGCGGTTGTCATTGATCCTACGCTAATTACTGAAGAAAAAACTCGATGGGTCGATGTCAATTCAGATTATGGTCTGGATTACGGTCGAAGTCTCGCTTATAGCAAACGAGGGCCCGCAGGTACCCAAAAGGCCCGTATTCTTTTCACCATTGACGAGGAACGCTTCTGGAATCTGATGGTTGATATGCTCACAAAATAGCCTGACTATGTTTAATGCTGGAGAGCCTTCGTCATCAGGTCAGGGCTTCTCCTAACCGGGACAGGAACAAGCATATCAATCTGTTCATCAAACTGGGCTACAGCAGTTCGAGAAAAGACACCTCAGAGGCAATAGACAAGAGCGGACTTGAGCAAGCCAAAGGCATCAAAAACCCAGAATGTCATCCAGCTATCGGGTCACGAACTGCCTGGCCTCACCGCTGCCGTTGACACAGCAGTAGTACACTGCCTTGCCACGATGCTCCCGAACATTATACGCACCTACGGCGCAAACAAAGGTAATACCGCCACTCTCTAAGACAAACCTAGTAGTGTGTCAAATTCGAAGTTGTGGGTACGAACCCCACGTGAAACGTGGGGCTAAATATTTAGTCCGCCTGTGGCGGGTTGTGAACCATAAAATCAATATTGACGGAGTACTAGTCACGCACCCGCCGAATAGTGTTTCAAGAGGTACCAGGCGATCCCTGCGGCTCCTATTCGCGCGCGGCCACGACGATATCTTCGGCTGTTGGGAGTGGCTGACCTTGGGCGCCGCTAAGGCAGAGCACCTCCCCACCAAGGGTCGAAACGTAGAGCCGTCCATTGGCTGCGATAAGACCGTCAAACCGCGGGACAAAGTCAAGACCATAGGCCGCCAGCTTCTCTCCATCGTCTCGAGACACGGCCACCAGTAGCGCGCCGCGTTTGCCCTCGAAGGCGGCCGATTGCTCAGCAAGCTTCTTCTGTGTCTCGGCCTCGAGTAGTGTCTTGACGGATTCCTCTTCGTCTTCCACATCGCGCGGGCCAGCGGCGAAGACCGCGTTGCCGGTCAGCACCATGGAGTTGACCTGTACCGAAATGTCATCGGACCAGTCTGGGACGAATCGCGTGAACGGCCGCGTCCGCGAACCTACTCGCTTGCCGCCCTTCCTGACCGCCTTTCGCTCGCTTCCGGCATTGACAATCTCCGGCTGCTTCTTCGCAGCGAACAGATGGAACTCGAGCGGTGTCGTCCAGCGGTAATACTGCCAGAGTCGACCGTAGCCGTACACCCTATCGCTATCAAACACGAGCGGCCGACCCGCGGGAATCACCCGCCCCGCCTGGTGGTAGCCGCCAGCGCCCGACGCCCAGGCGCGGCCGTAGCCCCAGTAAGTCCGGTGCCATAGAGAATCGTCGAGGAAGCCTGTGGGGCAGAAGAGGTGCAGGTCGTCACCCTGCTGCTCCTTGACCGGTACGTAGGTGACGAACTTGCGTTTGCCTTCGAGGTCGAACGGCAGCGATCTCATGTACACGTATCTGCCATCGCTCGACAAGATATCGGGCAGCGCCACAGGCATGTTGAGTCCCTGGATGTGAACCTGGAGGTTCTGCCCCGTTTCGGGGTCCTTGTCATCGAGGATTGTCTCGGAAAGTTTGCGTCCGGTCTTCGGGTCCAGCCGTAGCAGCCGCAGCCCGCCGTCGAGGAACATAGAGCGACCGGCGACGCAGTAGAGCACGTCGTTCTGCACCAGCACGTTGCCGTGCACCGGCCAGACCGATTCGACCTGATCGAAGGCCATCATCCGCCGGTCTTCCGGCGCGGCGCGATACCGCCAAAGCAGCTTGCCGTTGCTTGCGTTCAGGCAGTAGACGTGGCCATCGGCAGACCCGAACAGGGCACGGCCCTGCCAGATCGTCGGCGGCGAGTCCACACGACCGCCGGTCGTGAAACTCCAGACATGCTTGCCCGTGGCGGTATCGAGCGCGTGGACGTCATGAGTGTCAATAGAAGCGACGAACAGCTTGCCGCCGGCTACGACCGGTGCGGAGAGCCCACCACTAAGCTTCGTGCGCCATGTGCGTTTGAGGCCGGTCGGCCGGACCGTTGTCTTCACTGCCCCGCTGCGGCCGGGGTCGTGCCGGAACGTAGGCCACTCACCGGATTTCAGACTGGGGGCTGCAGATCGGAGACTTAGATCGTACGCGGGACCGCGTATGAGGCGCTCGGCGTCTGGTACATCGCGGCGGACCCGCGTCGTCGGTGAGGGTGGCGCCAACGCCGTGAAACCATAGAGCTTGGCCTCGATGTAACATGCGCACGGGTGCTGCGGTGCGTAGATCAGGCCGTTGCACGGCATGATGCCATAATGGCAGGCACCGCGGACCCAGTGGTGGCAAATCCAGTGCTCTGCGGCGTGGTCGATGAACTCGATTCCGGTGCGCGAGAAAAGTAGGTACTTGTCGGTCGCTTTGGCTCGGTAGCAGCGGTGGTGGAACCAATGGGTCTTCACATCGGGCGTGAACTCGCTCTTGACTTCGCCGGTGTGCAGGTCACGGCCAGTCATGGTGCCCGAGTCTGAGCCCTGAGCAACGGCGCCATTCCACACCAGTCCACCCGCAACAAGGATGTCATCGGGTGTGCCCATGTGTCCACACGGATGGTGCGGCGCCTGCCACAGCGGTTTCCCGTCCTCTACCGACAGGGCGAACATGGTCGTGCTGCGCTGCCTCGGTTTCTCGATGTTGGTTTGTCCGCTGTACAGAACCACGTCCTCATACACGACCAACGTGGCGCCGCCGGAGCTTCGCATGCCGTTTTTCTTGGGCAGTGGCTCCGATGCCCACAGCGGGTCTCCGGTGCGCCGGTCGAGGCACTGGATTCTCGCGCCGTCATGGAAGAGGACGCGTTGGCTGTCGGCTGCCAAGGACAGCGAGACCAGTTCCGACGGCTTCTTCCAGAGCACGCGGCCCGAGTCCGCGTCAACCGCCATGATCGTTCGTGGTGCCTGCGTCCACAGCGGGTCCGTGACGTGCTTGTTCATCTCGGTCAGCGTCGCGTAGCGCTTTTTCGGATCACTCCGCAGAGGCTGACCTTCTGCAGCGACTGACAGGATCAGTACACCATCGGAGCACAGGATCTCCTCGGTCGCCTTCGTACCGTCGTACGCGCGGATCGTCTCGCCCGTGGCCGCGTCCAGCAGCGACAGCGGCGCATCGATGCCCAAGGTAACATAGACCTGGTCGCCCACCGCCACCAACCGGCGAGCCAGTAGCTGTGGACCGCTCTTGAGCCGCCACAGGTGCGGATGCCAGAGTTCGATCTTCCGCTGCCAAAGCATCTTGCCATTGAACGCATCGCGCGCGATCAGTCCCCACTTTGGTGGGATGAGAATGGATGCCCGGGGCGCTTCATCGAAGATGTAGAAGAGGCGGCCGTTCGCCGACACGACTGCGCTTACGCTCGACATGTGGTCATGCTGCCGCGAATAACGCGGCCCTGACACCCACTGATACCGGTTGGGCGGCTCGATGATGCTATCCTGGGCGACGGCGTTATTGCCGGGGTCGTGCAGATAGTGCGTCCACTCATCGATCTGGTTTGGCCAAGACTTCTCGACCTTTGTCCAGCGCCCCTTCGACTTGACGTAGGCTACGCCCTTGGGCGCCAAGACGCGCATGATCTCGGCATGCGACACACTGCCGACGTCCTCGGAGACGATAAGGTTGACCGAGTTGTCGATGTGGGGCAGTCGGTCGCCGGACCATTGCTCCACGAACACGTTGCCGTATTGCCCGAGTGCCTTGATGTGCTTGCGGGCCGCGGTGATGTTACTTTCGTCACCGTCAAGACCATGGACTACGTAGCTATCGTTGGCTCGCAGTGCCGCTGTCAGTCTGCCATCGCCGCAACCGACATGGACGATGAGGCCACCCTTGACACCGGTAGCGGCCAGGATCTGGCTCGCTGATTGCCGTTCGAGGGCAGGGACAGCGGCGGTGACGGTTGCCAGTGTAAGTACAAAACAGACGGTTGGGATGATCTTGTGTGGGTTCATGTCGTGAGACTCCTATGAACTAACATTCTCCATTTGACTTCACAAACGGTGCTACTGTACACGTCGACATCTAATATTATGACAAATGACGTTCAATTTCAATTCTTAAGCAGGCCAGAAGCATCTTCTGGCAAATCTGTGAAGTCTGAAAATCACGACTCCAGTCAAGAAGACGCGTTACCAAGCAGTTGAAGAGTCACACGAATCCCATTTTGGCTAAAAAATCGGCGTAACCGTTCACAGGGTTAAAACGGCGTTTATGGCTCGTTAGAGCAGTTTTAGTTGTTGAGCGAAGGCTTTTTTTGATGAGTTCTTTACGAGATAGTTGGCCCAATCGCCCATAGCAGCTCAAAATCGGCATATTTACCGTGTGAACGGTTACAAATCGGCCTTCCCCTAAGCCTGTGAAAGCCTCTTTTCACGCCCCAAGTGCCAAGGCTCAAGGTAGCCTGCCTATGTCATTTTTCGGAAGTAGCACGACAGAAGTAATCGAAATCTGAGGAACGTAAGCGACGGTCATTGAAAACGTTTACAGTTTTTGTGTTTTTTATAAACCCTTGGTTTCAAGTTACTTATGAAATGAACATTTTTTCGAATTGGCAGATAACGGGTTGCACGGTTGTATTCCGGTTGTAGGCGCCGAGCGACGAAAAGGGGGCCATTTTCGAGGGCATCTGTGGGCGGCTTAGCGCGCCTGATAGGCTGGTAGGACTGAGCCCAAGGAATTCCAGAGGTGAAGCCCATGATCAGAGAACAACAAAACAGTTCTGCTTCATCCGGATTTGTTAAGCTCCAAGCCTTTTTCACTCGAGCTGAACGGACGTCAGACATCTTTACAGGCCCGAATACATGCTTGCAGTCCTTCCAAAACGGTAGCATAATTATGTGAAATCTCAGTACCCAAGAGTTCCGACGCCCTACAGCAATAACAATTGGTACAGGACTGCTCTTGAGTAATTAACAGTGTGAGGTTAACGATGAGAGCAATTCAGATAATGGAGCCGAGAAAGATTGCAATGCTCGACAACGCTCCAAGGCCTGAGCCGGCCGAAGGCGACGTGCTAGTGCGGTGCAGTTATGTGGCTATTTGTGGTAGCAACATGGGCCAATACACCGGCAAAGGTCTCTGGGGCGACATTGATTATCCCAATCCGATAGGTTGGTCAGGACACGAAAACATCGGCAGAATAGTCGAATCTCGCTGTGATGATTGGGAAGAAGGGGCGTTGGTGCTGGCTCTGCCTCAAGGCCCTTATGGCTTCGCCGAGTACATCGTCTCTCGACCTCCAGCTATTGCCCGTCTGCACCAGGACGCGCCCGACCCGGCGGGACTGATCGTTGCCCAGCCGCTGGCGACGGCGCTTCGGGCGCTTATACGAACGGGTGACGTGATCGGCCAAAGCTGCGCCGTGATTGGCCAGGGCCCAATGGGACTGATATTCACTCATGTGTTGCGGCTGATGGGGGCAAGCATGGTCATAGCGATCGATTTGCTCGACTGGCGTCTGGAATGGTCCGAAAGGTATGGGGCCGACCATATCATCGACGCTTCCAAAGAAGACGTTATCAAGGTCGTCAAAGAGTCAACGAATGGCCAAATGGTTGACTTCGTAGTCGAGGCGGTGGGCTACGTCGATTCGCTGAAGACTGCCGCGTATCTGCCCAGGCACGGTGGCAGGCTGTTAGTTTTCGGTGTGCCGTACCATGAGTTGCAGGAGTTCCCCTGGTATCATGTCTTCCGTGAGGAGATTCAGATCAGCACTTGTGTCGGCCCGGAGTGCGGTCTATTCCTCCAAACAGCGGCGGACATGGTCCTCGATGATCGGGCCTCCGCCCTCACCGAGATAGTCAGGCCGCGCATGCCCTGGAACAAAGCCCCAGAGGCCTTCGAGATGTATGCCGAATGCGCCAAGGGCTCACTTAAGCTGACCCTTGAGTTCTAACTGGTATGTGTTGCGGAAACAGAATTTGTCATTCCCACGAAAGCGGGAATCCAGTTTCTTAGCCCTGGACCCCTGCTTTCGGATGGGTGACGTTGGTGATTTTCGTTTTCCGCAACAAGACCTAACCAAAAAAATAGTGCAGCTCGGACTGGTATACTATTGATCATCAAGTATCTTCTTGTCCACCGGTGCAATCCACCTGCCAAGCAGATGTGCGCCGGCCGCCGCGATCAAGAGCATTACGCACAGGCTGCCGATCGCGTACCAGCGGCTTTGGTCGTCCCAGTAACCTTTCAGTCCTAGGCCAAGAAAAACGAAACCGGAGACCAGATTCAACAACCATAGCCAGGCGGGCAGACGCAATGCTTTCGGAAGAAATCTCCGGTCCATCCAGAGATTCATCAGGCAAAATAACCCACAACCTAATACACCGGTAAACAGGTTGGCGGGAGTCAGAATGGCCAACAGCAGGCGCGGCTTGCCAGTGGCACCGGTGGATTGATAGGCAAACAACCATAACAAAATTGCGCATGCACCGACGGCGCACCAGATGACCGTTATGCGCTTGATATGGCGGGCATACCGGCTGGTAAACCCACGACTCACCGCATAGATCATTTCGCTGGCGATGCTGCAAGCGACTTCCAGTGTGCCATAAAGCGTTCCTACCATGGTTAGAAAAGCCCCGGCCACGTACAGGGGCAACAACCAAGGATGTATACCCGTGACGAATGCCGACTGGAGATTGAGCAAATTCTTTTCATCGGGGATCTTGTGATGCGGGGCGAGGATCAACGCTCCCGAAGCTACGAAGGCGGCGCTGAAGGCGAGGATCGCGAGAAAGCTAATAGAGCAATCAACTAGCGGAGCGCGAACCCAGCGACGAACCGGATGTTCCGGATCACCGGCAATCTCGGCGAGCCGCTTGGCAGAGACCGGACCCGCGCCGGCCTGTCCCCACGCTTTGTCACGCATGAAGGAGGTATACGCCAGATAGTCGAATCCGGCACCGCCTATCACGCCGACGTAACATGTTGTCTCGACCCACACAGGCTGGCTGGCGATATGCGGATACTCGGCGCTAAGCCACTCTGGGTACACATAGGGTTGCGGAAGGACAGCCCCCTTCAAAAGCCCCAGCCAATCTGGGTTGTAGAGAATCAGCGTCACACCCACACAGAAGAGCATCGTCGCCACAATAACCAGTTGCACGCGTTCCAGCGTCGAGTAGCCGCGCAAGGCGGTGATCGCCACGACGATGGCCAGGATCCCTATTCCCCAGAGATAGTCGATGCCGCCTTGAAACATTTTGCTCGTCCCAGTCATCCAGGCGGTCAAGTTGCCCAGGACACCGCTGTGGAAACTGATCCAGATCGGTAGGCAGACAAGCGCGATCAGCAGCAGTGCCAGCGGAAACCAGCCGCGCGGCCCGGGCAGATCGAGCATCCGCTGGTAGGGGTGCACGCCCGTCAATACCATGTGACGTGATGATGCCACTACGAGCCCCCACTTCAACAGCGAGATGACTACGAACAAGAACAGAATCCGGTAACCAAAGATTGCTCCGCCTCGGCTCGAGAAAATCAACTCGCCGGTTCCAATCGTCAGCGATGCAATGATTGCTCCGGGCCCAAAGACCTTCAACCAGTCCAAAGGGCGGCGAGGCAATCCGCCGGCGCGACTCTGGTCTGTGACGGCAGTAGCTGACGTGTCATCCATAGTTGAGCCCTAATGTGATAGTCTCAGGACAAGTCAGTGGAGGCGTCTCAAGTAACTAGAAAGATACTGTGTCGACTCGGGCGACACAAGGAACAAATCCATAAAAAGTCGCTGCTGCATTGCATACGAATTCAACCAGGGCTTTCTCGACCAAGAAGAGTAGGACTCGCGACCCCGTAACAAATAGTGAAGATGCAGGCTTTTCTGAGCTCTGTGGCAATTTACGTTAGATTAATAGTGAAAGAAACTTATGATAATCGGCCACAAATCGGGCAAGTTTCGTGCGCGCACTGGCTCTCTCAGGCTGGTAGGACCGGTCCACACTCTTATGTTGACTTCTACTGTCCCGCCATATATGACGGTGAGATAGAAGGGCCACGAGTCTCTGTCCTTACGGCCACGGGGGAGGACCCATCACCAGAAGCATGGCTTGTCAACTGACGTCGAGAAAAGTAAACTTGTATACAAACCGCCAAAGACGGTGCAGCACAGCTTCAGATGGAGAATGAAACGAAATGAGCTTAGAAACAAGAATCTGGTCAACGGTTTTCTGCCTTGCACTCATCGCGAACGCCACTATTCCCTCGACCGAAGTGACCCGAACGTACGACGACCATCCATTCGTTCAGGATTACAGTGAGAAAGTCCCACTATCCGCCGAGCTTAGTAACGCGAAGCTACTTGAGGTTCACGCCGATCGGGATGGCCACGTATGCGTCCTCTCGGACAGAGGGCTTCTGCACGTTCATGCAGGCAAGCTTCGCCCAAGCCGATTTCACCGTCCCCTTGTCGATATGCAGATCAGGGACATGGACGTCCATAACGGCCAATTCGTTTATCTGACCGACAAGCTGGCTCTGAGCAACGCGTGGGCAGGGCGGTTTCTGGTTAAGCATCAGATGCCCGATGCCACACAGATTGCGATGGGACGAGACTTGGGCTTCCTCGTCGTTGGTGAGCAGCAGGTAGCATATTTAAGCGATGGCAAGTGTGTGGATCATGCGGAAGCGACAGGGGCAGAAATCAAGGAGATCCTGTTCGACGCCAAGCGAGACCGATTCCTATTCCTGACCAACGGTGCCCTGTTCTGTCTCGATTTGGACCTGAAGACAAGACTTGTCTTCAAATACGGGAACCTGAATTGCCTCGCGCTTTCTAATGATGGAGCAATACTTCTGGTCGGCACGTCCAACGGGTACTTGCAGCTTGATGTGGACTCGTTTGTGCAACGGTCCGGCATAATCGCAAAACTCCCGTGCCCCGATATTCGGTGCATCGAGGAGGTTGGTGACAAGACATGGTTTGGAACGCCCATCGGAGCTTTCGCGCTGTGTCACAAGGGGCCAATTGAATACTATGCCTCGAAGCGATGGCTCGTGGATGATGCAGTTGTTGACATCGCGCCTGGTCCGAACGACTCGGTTCTAATTCTCTCGCGAGGAGGGCTCAATATTATTCACTTCAGGAAAATGACGCTGGCTGACAAGGCTAAATACTTTGACGAACTCACCCGCAAGCGCCATATCCGGTACGGATTCAACAGTGCACTCGTGATGACGGAACCCGGCAACCTGGCGACGGCAGCGCTTGTTGACCAAGACAACGACGGGCTTTGGACAGCGATGTATCTGGCGGGCGAGTTGTTTCGATACGCTGTGACGAAATCAGACCGAGCGCTTCGCAACTGTTATGAGTCCTTTGAGGCCATGGAGCGTTTGACCGAGATTACGCCTATGGAAGGTTTCCCTGCCCGGTCATTCGAGCGGGCTGGATACCACGTAGCCGACAGGCCCCGGTGGCATACGTGTCCTGATGGGCAATGGGTGTGGAAAGGGACGACCAGCAGTGATGAGATCGTCGGGCACTTCTTTGCCTACACGGTCTTCGCAGAGATCATCCCAGACAAAGCGTGGCGTCAGCGGGCTGTCAGACTGATGGACAGCATCATGGACCACATCGTACGAAACGACTGGTATCTGATCGATTACGATGGCAAGCCGACGCAATGGGGGCGCTGGCATCCGAAATATGTCAATCAGTTTCCACAACAAGTAGGTGACCGGCGGCTGAACTCGGTCGAAATCATCTCCTTCCTGCAGGCGTCATACCATTTCACGGGTAAAGACATCTACAAACAAAAGGGGGCCGAGTTGCTCGAAGATCACGGCTATCTTGATAACATCATGATTCCAGTGACCAAGATCGGTCGTGTTCCGGGAATTGACCTGACCACGGAATGGAACCATTCCGACGATGAACTCGCGTTTCTATCCTATTGGAATCTGTATCGATACGCCTTCACCGACAAACTCCGCGCGCAGTTCCGAAAGACGATTAGGGATCACTGGGAGATCGAGCGGCCGGAGAAGAATCCATTATGGAATTTCATTTACGCCAGCACGGGGGCGGAGAGCTTTGACCTTGAAGAGGCGATATGGAGCCTCAAGGAGTTCCCGCTGGATACAATAAGCTGGACGGTTCGGAACAGTCACCGCAAAGACCTTGTGTACCTGGATTCCAACTTCAGGCAGCAGACAACACAGACTGTACTGCCGCCTGACGAGCGCCCGATGGGCAAACACAATCGCAATGCATTCCATCTGGACGGCGGTGGCGACGGGCGACGGGAATTCAGCGGAGACATCTATCTTCTGCCCTACTGGATGGGACGCTATCTCGGCATCATGCGGTGACAGATGTCCTGATCGGTTAGTGATGTCTTCGCAGCCCTGAGTGAAGGCATAATAATTGCAAGCAACAGCGCGATAATCGAGATTACTACCACTAATTCGATCAGAGTAAATGCAGTAGGCGCGATACCGGTATCTTTATCGAGCATCGAAATTCCTCACGGCCTCAACAATCGACTTTACTGTATTGTTTATATCAAATTGACCCTCTTGACTTCAAGAGGAATTTCTGGGCAAGGACTTCTGGGTACTCTTAGTGAGACCAGCAAGAAGGCGCAACTTCTTTGTTTGACCGGCCTTATAGAAATCACAGCAAGCCGAATCTGCCGTGGATTCTCGTGGTGGCTTCAGAAGTTTTGAAAAAAAAGCACAGGAAAACTTGACATGTCCAAACATATGTTTTAAACTTTCGTATGAAACGATTGTTTAGGAGAATTATCATGGCTATTTCACGTGATAGGGATGCCGACAGCGACTCCGGTAGGCCCGTACAGGATCGACTGCTTGATGCTGCTGAAGAGCTTTTTTGCGAACACGGCTTCGATGGCGCGAGCGTTCGCGATATCGCGGCTGCTGCTCATTGCAATATCGCGTCGGTTAATTACTATTTCGGCGGAAAAGACAAGTTGTACCTCGAGGTGTGGCGCCGTCACCTCGGCGCTATGCGGGATACTCGCGTTGACAGCATAAGGAGCGTAATGTCTCAAGAAGGCGCCGAGCCCAGCTTGGAGGACCTGCTAACCTCGTATGCCAATGCATTTGTAGAGCCGCTGGTAGATAAGCACACGGGAGGTCGGTTCATCAGGCTTATGGCTCGGGAGATGGTCGACAAACACTTGCCCCAGAATGTATTTGTCGAGGAGATGATTATCCCCGTCATGAC
>DAOWID010000150.1 GCA_030641115.1 Planctomycetota bacterium
AGATAACACCATAGCACCGTAAACATGCCCAGTTCGTGTGCGCGCTCGAAGGCACTCGAGATCTCTTCTATCTGTCTACGAGACTGCTGCGAGCCGTAATAGACGGTAGCCCCTACTGCCACTGCACCCATGTTAAAAGCCTGCTCGACCGAAGCGAACAATGTCTGGTCGTAGATATTGGGATACGTCAGCAGCTCATTATGGTTGATCTTGACAATGAATGGGATCTTGTGCGCATACTTGCGGGACACCGAACCCAGGACGCCTACGGTTGAAGCGGTAGCGTTACAGCCTCCCTCAATAGCGAGCTTCACGATATTCTCCGGGTCGAAGTATAACGGATTAGGTGCAAAGGAAGCACTGGCTGAATGCTCTAAGCCCTGGTCCACGGGCAGGATTGAAAGATGGCCTGTGCCGGCAAGTCGGCCATGGTCGAATACCATCTGGAAATTCCTCAAGACGGTATTCGGCCTATCTGAAGCAGCGAAGACCCGGTCCATGAAGTCGGGGCCGGGCAAGTGCAACATATCCTTCGGAATCGTTTCGCATTTGTGCTCCAAAAGATACGGCGCATCCTCTCCTAAGATTTCGACGATTTTGTCCAAGTTCAACATACAGCCTCCTGTCAATTTCAAAGACGGTTTCTCTAAATCCACTCTCCGGCTGTGTCTGCCGAGCCGGCCGGAGAACATTTGCGGCATGATTGTAATCGACTCCGCCAGTGATGCAAGCGACTTGAGCAAGATTTTTTGCCGATCAGGTCAATCAAGCTGGCCAAGCAAGTGGGTGCACTGCCGGCGCAAAACGATGCACTATAGGTATCTGCAGGCCAGATGCTTCACTTCGTTCAGCATGACAGACTAAGATGCTCGGCACAAGCTGCCTATTTGTTTACGCTGGCGTAGACCTTCAAGAACGAGTCCGAGTATATCTGCTTATTCATTAGCATGTCACTCGTGGCCACAACGTTCATCAGGTCTTCATCGAACACATCGGCAATGGCCGAATCCAAGCCCCGTGACATGGCCATGGCGAGAAATACTCGGTTGATCAAGCTCCGCTCCATTGCGCCCTGAGAGACATTTGACAGGCCAACCGTCATGTGCGGGGCAGGGTCCGACAGAAACCTTATCTGGTCCATTGCAGTTAAGATATTGCCGGGCTGGACCTGGGCGTTCGGCACTTTAACCGGCAGCACGATAGGATCAATGAACAATCGCTGGGGGTCGAAGCCTTTCTCCATCGCCTTTGAGACGATTTCCGCGGCGATTGCCACGCGAGTATCGGTATCCTGCGGGACGCCGTTCTTGTCCATAGTGAGCGTGATTATGCTTGCTTTGGGACCCGCCTGCTCGGCCATCTCAATGAACTTATCGAGTATTTCGTCATCGTCTTTTCTATTCAGTGGGGTGGAATTGAGTATGACTCCGTTGTCGGCATCGACAGCTTTCAGGCCCGCCGCGATTACACCCGGCTTCTGTGAATCCAGGCAGATGGGTGTAGAGCATGTTTCCTGGATGGCCTCGACAAGCCACTGCATGGTAGCCTCTTGGTCAGCCGCGGCTGTGCCGACATTCACATCGAGATATGTGGCGCCTGCTTCGGTCTGCTTTTTGGCCAGTTCCTGGATGACCTTTTTGTCTTTGTCCGCAATTGCCTTCTTGACGTCGGCGAACATTCCGTTGATTCGCTCTGCAATTATTATCATCTTAACCACCTTTCTCAGGAAATCCGAATTTCGAAAACAATATCGAAGTGCGCACGCGCATCCTTACGCCTTTGGCCAAATCTGGTCGATGAAGCTCTTGACGGTAACCACGGCCTTGGGGTGACGCATGCGAATTATATCGACGCCTGCCTGCAGCAGACAAATTGCAGTGGTTGCTTCCCACATCGGCCCTCGGTCTTTGGCGTCTCCCCAACCGGGAGCATCAGTTAGCTTGGCCTCTTTGGCTCGCCAGGATTCGTACCCCACATCACAGATAACCGGCATGGCCATCATCTTGTCGCCACTAAGGGCCGCCAGCCGCTGACGCTCCTGAATCGAGTAGGCATACTCTATTCCATATCCGAGTGCTCCGGTGGCCTGAAAAGTCACCATTCGTTCCGGCGGAAAGCCCATATCGGAAGCTAAGATATTGACCTGCTTGGCGATGTTAATGTCCAAAGGCGCCGCGGTGATAAGGAAATGGCCATCAGCTAAGGCGATAGCAGTTAAGGACTTGTAATTGTCCTCTTCAACCGTGCCGATAAGGCATTTCTGGCCTTTTGCAGCCTGGCTCACCTTGGGCATGACCTGATTGTCTTTCTCGCTGTTCCCACAGCCCCACAGTACGAGCGGGACGCCAACCGCCTTGAGAACCGCTTCGGTAACTTTGACGGAATGAGCGGCGTCGTTATCAGCTTTGTCGGGGTGGATGCCCTCAAACTTGATACAAATAAGTTCGGCCCCGAATTCCTCCACGCACTTCTTGGCCCAGTCACCAGGGCTATCGAGCACATCTTTGTAAGGCTCAACAAGTGCGTCGGGCCAATCTGTAGGTTTGCTGTCGAGAACATCCATAGCAATAACCGGTTTTTCGCTGGCATCGTTTACAGAGCCGCCATAGACCACATTACGCGCACCTCCGACAGTTACAGTTGAGGTTCGTGTGCCCCCGTCTTCTTTTGTAGCTCCGAGCGTAATGCGGTTTACTTGGCCGGCAAAGCTTTCTGCAACTTCAGGAACTGGCATATTCAGTCCTCCAATCTTATTTTAGCTCCATTCACCATTTACAATTCAAGACTGGGTTCCCGCAGAACGGGATCCCTCCACGTATCTACGGGTCATTTCATCTTTCAGTATTCTCTGTACCGCCGAAAAAGCTGGACTATCCTCTCGGAGGTCAAAGACCGTTTTGCCTTGCGCCAAAACATCTAAAACAGACGGATCCATCGGCACACAGCCGAACGTCTCTATGCCATCCAATCTTGATTCGCAGACAGAATCGCTCTCACATCTGTTCCATATAACGCCGATTTGCTTGACAGATATTGGCAATTGTTTTGCGATCTCCGAGATCCGTTGGGCGGTTAGAGTACCGAGAGAAGTTGGCTCGGCGACTATGCACAGCACGTCAACATTGTTGGTTGTCCGGCGTGACAGGTGCTCCATCCCTGCTTCGTTGTCTACGATCACAAATTGATACTGCGAGCTTAGCTTGTCCAGGAACTGCCGCAGCATATTATTTGCCGCGCAGTAGCAGCCTGGTCCTTCCGGCCGACCCATAGTAAGCAAATCGAAGCCGGACGCTTCGGTAATTGCAGCCTGGATGCCGTACTCGAGTGACCGCAGCCTATCCACACCTGTGTTACTGGCCGGCTTTGTACGCGCCTCCTCGCGAATTTCTGCGATCGTGCCAGCCGGTGCAACACCGAGACTTAGGGCCAAACAGGCGTTGGGGTCGGCATCGACCGCAAGTATAGCACCCTTGGCCAGCTGATCCAGAAGCGCCCTGATCATCATAGCAGCCAGGGTCGTCTTGCCTGAACCGCCCTTTCCACTAATAGCAATGGTTGTCGCCATATTTCGTATCTCGTGAAGCGTATCTCGTTCTCTGCTTACCCTTGACCAACCTTTCCTGCGGCAAGTATTACCGATGGGAATAGCGATAAATCCGTATGTGGAAGGAAACTTGCTCTTATGAATTCATCCATGTACTTCGCATGGCTCATCAAATCGAAGTAAGTCATGCTCTTGGCAATTTTCTCGGCAGCTTCGAGGGCCTTTCGACTCAGCAGTACAGTCTTCGCCCCTGCAATCGACGTGTTTCCCACAAAATGAATCTTCTCTAGAGGCACATCCGGCAACATTCCGACCGTGACAGCCTGGCGAATATTCAGGAAATTGCCGAACCCTCCAGCCAGATAGATCGCATCTAAATCTTCCACCTTCGTCTGGGTTGACTCCATAAGAACCCGAATGGCAGCAAAGACCCCTGCTTTGGAACGGACCAAATTCTCGATGTCTGCCTGGGTTATCACTATCTCCTGGTGCTCGTTGCCCGGTGGAACTAACTGAAATTGCAGGCCTTCATCACCTTCGGTCAATCTTGACTCCGTCGCCGGGGCATTGGCTTTGAATCGCCCTGTTCGATCTATGATGCCATTCATAAACAATTCAGCGAGTGTATCTAAAAGGCCCGAGCCGCAAATGCCGGCAGGATGGGTGTCACCGATTGTCTTATACTCGATAGAACCATCATCCAGAACGGTCAGTTTTTCAATAGCGCCGGCTCCCGCCCTCATGCCGTGCTTTACTCCACTTCCTTCAAATGCCGGGCCCGCTGAGCTTGAGGCGCAGGTCAGCCAGTCTCGATTGCCCAGAACTACCTCCCCGTTTGTTCCAATATCGACAAAAAGCGAGATGCCTTTTTGGGTGTAAATGCGTGTAGTCAGCACGCCGCCTACAATGTCACTACCCACATAAGCAGCCACACTGGGCAGGCAGTACAATAAGCCGCGCTTATTGATCTGGACACCGACCTCTGCGGCCCGAATCGGCGGCACCCAACTTGCCGAAGCGATGTATGGCTCTCTGCGTATGCGTGTGGGGTCCAGATTGAGAAGGAAATGCACCATCGCGGTGTTGCCGGCACAGACAATGGCAGTTATGTCCTGCAGGTCGATTCTTTGCCTTTCCGCCAGTGTTACTATAAGATTGTTCACGTCTTGCACGATGCGGTTCTGCATCTCGTCAAAGGCATTGTTCTCTTCGGCATAGATGATGCGGCGAATGTAGTCTTCACCGAAGTTTATCTGACTGTTATATGTAGCCTCGGTATCTATGGTTTCGCCTTTATTCAGGTCCATCAAGTGGGCCACAACCGTTGTCGTGCCCAGGTCAACCGCCACTGCGTAATTCGTGACGCACCGGCAGCTTGGCTCAACCTCTATGACTTCGGTGGTTCCGCCTCGCTGGCCTATCGTCACAGCGACCTTGTAGTCTGCTTCGCGGAGGACGTCTGGGAGTTTTTGCAGGATGCGAAAGCCGGTTTGCATTATGGGAGCATCAGTTTGCTCGCGTATCCCTAAATATAAACGCTCATGGTCAGCAGTATGATCCTGTACCGTTGGCGGCGACATCTCAACGCAGTTTTTCTGAACCAGAGGGTCAAACTCAAATAAGCCTTCCCGCACCTCACCGGCAAGCTCGCTGAACCTGTGGGCGTCAGTGTCCATAAGTATCTGAGACACCTGCAAGGCATGTGACTTCGGAACGGTTACGGTCATGTCAGAAAGGACTTTGGTCTGGCAGGCTAAGACGGTGTTTTGACGTATTTCCTCCGGAGTGAGCAGAGTAGTGGGCCTGCTTTGAAATTGCCCATCGTCGATTATTACCTTACACTTGCCACAGTATCCGTCTCCGCCGCAGATGCTGGTTAAATAGACGCCGGCTTTACGGGCAGCCTCCAGCAGGACCGTTCCGCTGGGAACCTCGGTTTTCAGACCGCTCGGCTCAAAATGCACTGTCCACTTTTTCTTCTTGTCTTTAGCCATATCGGTTAAGATGGTTGCGCTCACAGATCACTTCCAGACTTCCTTCAGGTATTTAGGCAGCATCGAACATTCCCTCGGTCCTACCATAATCTCCCAATTCGTAGCTTCCTCAAGCTTTCCACTCATCACCGCCACATAACCGGGGATTATCAGCTTACGGTGCTTAACCAGTCCCTCTGCGTTATGTTTGGTCATAGCGTTAGCGACCGTTTTTTCGTTGAGCTTATCTCCTGAATAAGCCGTCAAGACACTCGTGCCTTCGGTATCGACGACAAGGATATAGCTTGGCACCCTGCTGGCTTCGACATCCGATTCCACGGTGTAGTATGTCAGCGAGAAGTTTGTCGTAAACATCATCGGCGAATTCTCGTCCGGTTCGCCGATTGGATACACTTTTGGCTCTACCTGGACCGGTTTCTGCGGGTCGGTGAATATGTTGGACACCAGCGTGAGCATAGGCAAAATGGCGTGCGGTTCAACAGTCTCAACCACCACGATACTGGAGTACTTGCAAATCAGGCTTGTGGCAGCGGCTACTTGCTGGCTTGCGTCACCCTCGAGCACGAAGGATATGGTCGGATAGCCTAATGGCCTGAAGACCTTCTTGAGTGATAGCACGCGCATCCTTGAGAGGTTATACAACTTCTCCTGCAAGTTCGATCCTTCGAGGCACAGTACGATATCCTCAACGCCTTCGGCTTTGATCTTTTCACTGAGGTCAGCCACCGCATCGATTGATTCAGCACAAGCGGCGAGGGGGCAGCCATTTTCCTTGGCAATCTTGGCCATCGCCTCAGCCGTATCTGCCTTTGCACCGGCGAGCAATGGAACGCCATCCTTTATTTGCTTAGCGGCTGCCGCCATCGCATCGGGCGACTCTGTTACTGCGATTAAGGCAAGGGGGCTTTCATCTTTCACCGCCTTACAGGCCTGGGCAAAAGAATCGGCTGACCCGCTGTCATTGATAACTGCTACGGCGCGGACTCCAATCTTGGTTCCGACTCGCTCAAACTGCAGCGAATTCACAGCTTCGATGCGTTTCTTTAGGTCCTGGCCGGTGAGTTTATCCGAGACTGTTACGGCCAGAACCGTGGGGTCGTAGAACTTCTCTTCGTGTCGGAACACCACCGTTTCTTGTCCAACCTGCACTTCGTTATCGCCAGTGCCGAACACAACCTTGCGCATAGGTGGAGCGGCAGCCGCCGCAAGTTTTTCTTTGGCTTCCTCGGAAACGTCGGGACAGTCATCTAACTTGGCACGTTTTTGAGCAAGTGCCATAGCAAAGGCTAAACAAGTCGGCATACCGCACTTTTTGCAGTTGGTTTTCGGTAACAGTTTAAAGATTTCCAATCCTGTCAACGCCATTACATTCGTCCTTTCCTTTCCGTTAATGCGTTAATGCGTTGATGCGTTCATGCGTAAATGCGTATACTCCTCCACACATCTGCGCATCCTCTCAAAACATAGGTTCCATAGCCATCGCCGGGTGACCATTTTTGGTAACAAATTCCAGGACATCCTCTTCGGTTGTCGCGTTGGTTTCGTCCGCGATTTTGTCGAGGAATTCCTGGCCACCGAGCCCAAATTCCTTTGCTCTATTTATGAAAGCATCCTTGATTTCTTCTTTTAGAATAGTGGGCATCCACACGATCCGCCTAATTCCGCCTTCTGCGGCTATGAATTTTCCGGATAGGATGTAGTGCTTTGAATGCCCGATGAAGCCCGGTGTCTGCTGTCCGCCGCCGACAGTCCCGGCAAGGGTCGAAAACTTCATGCCGCACGGCGTCATCTCGGTAAACTCCCGATTAGCGATCATTATGCCACCCGTGGACGGCAGCACCGCAGCGATACACTCGAAGCAGCCGCAGGATGTCATCGGGTCCGTGATCATGCTATACTGGCTCATTCGCTCAACGTTACCCCGGCTGGTCTTGAGAACAAATGCGTTCACCTTGTCCCACTGCCCTATAGTCTCCTCGATGCACTTACCCTTCGATATGGGCTGATTAGGTCCTGTCGGCGTAATCTCGAAAGCGGCCCGGCAGTCAAGCCAGCTATAAGCCCCACATAAACCGGGTCTCTGCGGCGAGACCACACAGACGTGGTTTGGAGCGAAACTCTGACACAGCGTGCAGGAGTAGAATGTATCCACGTCTTCATCTTGCATACCTGCAAGACGCTTGTCGCGCTCGGCGAATACCTTGCGGGCCATCTCGCAAAGCTCCTTAACCTTCGCTTCATCGCTGAAAATCTTCACCTGCACCTTGTCTATGATACTCGAATACTGCTCATGGTACATCGCGTGCAGGAGCTTGCCTATATGTTCAAGTCTGAAGCCTGCGCCGAATGCGTCCTTGGAGATTCGTATCCAGCTTATATCTCTCTGGCCCATGTGCCACAGTCCCTGGGCCTCGTTCATAAAGGTATGAACCTGCCGTTCCAGCACCGGCTCAAAATCAGTCTGCATTTTTCGCCCCGCCACCTCGACTACAATGCCCAGCGGCAACCTTCCCCCTTCTTTGATTGAATCCACCTCGCGTCCCTTCACTTCTATCTTGCCGTCTTCAACCTCACCAATATCCAGCATGCGAAGCCACTCAAAAGCCGGGGTTCTCTGGCCGCCAAATTCACAGTGCATATCGTCTTTGCGAATACGTTCACCTTCAAATGCAGGGCTGCAGGTCACGGGTATCGGTATCTCTGAGATCTTTATCTTCAGGCCGCGAACTTCGATGGCTTTCTCCACAATCTGGTCGTGGGGAATATTGGACACGACGTGTTCATACGTGCATACGCCCGTGGGCAGAATCTCGGGGATGTCCGAATCAGCGATTGTCGGAAAGCCGTAATTAATCGCACCGGCGGCGTTGGCATACCATTCATCGGTGACCGTGCCCATCGGCATAACAAAGGCGAAGATTCTGCTCTTGTTGTAGAGCAGGTGACGCCGAAAATCGCCTGGTTTTACCCCGCCGAAGGTAAGAGCGACCCGACTGGCAAAACCAGCGGCATATATCGCCGCGGTAACCTGGCGCCCGAAAGGTATCAGCCGCGTATCCCATCCTAACTGCACACCGCCTTCGACGAGCTGTTCGGCGAAGGTAGTGCCGTTATGGTGCGCGCACATAAAAACGTACAAGCTTCGCTCCTGACACTTTCGGGCAATTTCTACCGCGGTTTCCACATCCGGTGCGGCACCAACTATCGCCGCAAATCCAGGTGCCGTACCGTCTACAAACTGGATGCCGCGCTCCCGCAGGATCACATCGTCCGCCGCTCCCAGCCAGATGCCGTTCACAGGATTAGGCCCAATTATGTATTTGCACACTTCAATGACCTCTTCGGCAAAAAGCGTGGCCATACCCGCATCAAGAGCCGGCCCTAAATAAGGTACCCACAACTCATCGTCAACCAGCGGAGGCACCAGGTCCTTTATCTGCTTCATTACTTCTTCACAATCGCTCAGTTTTTCGATAGCTATGCCGGTCATTGAGTAAATAATCGGCATGTAATAACCGGTGTTAGGAAATGCCACAGGACAATCCTTGCCTTTTTCTTTGATGGCTCGAGCTAATATGTCTTCGGCTTGTTTGGCTATCTTATGAGCGCCACGTATGGCTGCTGATGCAATGATTCTTGACATAGACTAACCTTTCCTCAATTCTCGATCCTTGATTCTTGATACTCGACGACCATGGTCGCTATGGGCGCTCGACCCAGCAGCAATGGCTCTGACGAAATTGCGTGCCACGATGGTATCTGCGTCGTTCATTCGGTTCGCTAAAAGTTCTTCACTGTAAAGTTCAACACTTATTAAGACAAATCCTTTATGTTGTCAATTATCAGTCTTTGACCTTTGAATAAACAAGGCTCATCAATTGAAAATATGCCCCCACCGCGTCCTTGGAGGTGCCGGTGCGCTCAGCTATTAGCTGCTTCATGTTTATGAGCGGTTCAGGACGCTGGTCAGCGGGTATGCCAAAAGCTAATGCAAGATTAGCATTTGGGTCGGCATCGATAGCCAGGACATCAGAGCCTTCTTGCGCAAATAGCTGTGCCCAGACCGCACAAACTGTGGTCTTACCTACACCCCCTTTGCCACCAATTGCTATTTTTACGCCCTGCATCAGAAATAGAATAATAGCCTTGTGCGCTGGTTTTCTGCGCTTCCAACGGCCCCTGTACAAAGTTGAGCGAACAGCGAATCTGCCAGTTTAGAATCCTTTTCCCACACTGTCAAGAACAATCCCAGCAACTTTTTTCACAATCAAATTGTCAAGCTGGGTCATTTCTTCTACGCGGGCCCGTAAGACATGTTCGCCAACGCAACAAAGCCCATTTGGCAATGCTGTCCACAATTCCCATGCGAATAACACGCAATTGCAGGTTTCGTTGCGGATAACGGAACCGCTTAACCACTCGCACTCGTTTGAGCAGCCTTTGCCAACGCATCCACAGTCAGATTGACAGCTGTCCACAAAGCATCCAACGGCAATTGATCCGCAGCAGTCTGGTCGAACAGTATTGACGCACGGGCAGCGAACTCGTCATCGCCTCGCCAGATTACTATAGTCAACGGGATGCGCGGCAGCACATACAACTCAATTGACACGTCCCCAAATTCACGTCTTTCAGCGTCAAACTGCTGCGCGGCCTGGTATAGAAGTTGGGGACGCTCACCAAATGCTTTTTCTAATTTTTCAG
>DAOWID010000345.1 GCA_030641115.1 Planctomycetota bacterium
CCACGGCCTTTGACAAAGGCCTCGCAATGACATAAAATGGCACATTTGCCCCGTGAACGGTTACGAAAAAACTTCCCCAGAAAATTTTGGGATTTTATTTGAACAATATATTACTATATGAGTATATAATCACATACGAATTTAGCTTGAGGATCAAAAAATGTTAAGTACGGAAAAACAACTGTTGTTTGAGAAGCAGGCGGAGATCGCAAAGGCGATAGCTCATCCGCTGCGAATCGCGATTGTGGATTTTCTAAAAGGCGGCGAGCAATGCGTTTGCGATATTGCGGACCACATCGGCTCCGAAAGGTCGAACGTCTCACGGCATCTCTCAGTGATGGTCAATGCCGGCATACTTGAGTATCACAAAGAAGGACTCAAGGTCATTTACAAACTCAAAACGCTTTGTATTCTCGATTTCTTTTCATGCGTAAAGCGAGTCTTGAGGCAACAAGCAAAGGAAAACGAACAACTCCTCAAGGCCGTATAGAGAGAGCGTGCTCGGTGCGGGCAGGGATCCTCGAGCACGTTTTCTATTTTGTTCTTTTATGTGAGTAAATGTTCACATAGGCACGAAGAAGCAAAATGAACGATATTAAAAGAGAGTTGAAGATTCTTGCCGCTCTGGTGGGGATATTTCTTGTGGCCTATTTCCTGCCGTTAGGAGACCCTAAGATTCAGGCTGCAATCCAGGAGGCATTTCGCCTGCTCCAGTGGTATGCGCGAAACCATACGCTGGCCTGTGTAGTGCCCGCCCTATTTATTGCGGGAGCCATCATCACGTTTTTGTCCCAAAGCTCGGTGATACGCTATCTGGGGCCGAACGCTAATCCGGTTCTGGCATACGCCGTCGCATCGGTGGCCGGTTGCGTTTTGGCGGTTTGCTCGTGCAGCGTATTGCCGATGTTTGCTGGCATCTATCAGCTTGGCGCAGGCCTCGGACCGGCTACAGCTTTTCTGTATTCCGGCCCTGCCATAAATGTCTTGGCCATTTTCTTAAGCGCCCGCGTTTTGGGCTTTTCTATCGGCGCCGGAAGGGTCATCGGCGCTGTGGTCTTTGCAGTTGTGATTGGACTGCTAATGGCAGCGGTATTCCGAAAAGGTGAGCGGGCAAAAGTCGAAGCTGCGATGTCCGCCTTCGGCGGACCCGAGCTCGAGGAGCCTCGTCGCCACATTGGCAAGACTGCTCTTTTCCTCGCCTGCATGGTCCTGTTTCTTGTGTTCAGCGACTGGTTCAATCCCGGCAATGTTACCGTCAAGACAGCCGATGGTCGCCAGTTCAAGGCCGTTGTCATTCACGAGACCAAAGATGCTATTCGCTTTCAACTTGAAGAGGACCTTGGCCCGGACAAGTCCGGCGACAAGATGAAGCTGTCCAAAACGCAGATTGCCGATATCCAGCAGCAACGCACGTGGGTACTTACCGTCCATCACGTCCGCTGGTATTTGGCGGCACTGTGTGCGCTGGCAGTAATCATCATGGCCTGGCGATGGTTCGAGCGGGACGAAATCCACGAATGGATGCACAACACGTGGGAGTTCACCAAGCTGTTAGTGCCGTTGCTGTATGGCGGAGTGTTCGTGGTCGGCTTCGTGAGCGTTTTACTGCCGGAAAAGCAAGTAGCTCAATGGGTAGGCGACAACGGCTTGCGAAGCAATCTTGTAGCCAGCGTCATCGGTGCCTTCTGGTATTTCGCAACACTGACTGAGATTCCCATCACGCAGGCGTTGATGAAGCTCGGCATGCACAAAGGCCCGGTCCTGGCGCTGCTTTTGGCCGGGCCCGCACTATCACTGCCAAACATCCTTGTCATTCGAAAGGTTATAGGAAATAGCAAGACGATCGTTTTTATCTTACTGGTCGTTGTGATGTCTACGATTGTCGGCATGTTCTTCGGCACGTTTTGGGGCTAAAGCATAGCAGATTAAGAACACAGTGTGAAATACTACTTTGCAGAAAAACGAATAGTCCAAGAGAGGTTTTGGTATGACGAAATTGCAAATTCTTGCAACGGGATGCCCAAAATGCAAGAAGCTGGCCGAGAACGTGGAAAGCGCCGCCAGAGATTTGGGCATGGAATAC
>DAOWID010000384.1 GCA_030641115.1 Planctomycetota bacterium
AAAGGGGCGGCGCTCTACAACTGTCGAGGATCCTCTACAAATCGCCCTATTTTTTTGCAAAACGAACCCAAATTCCGAAAAAGTCAAATGAACGTAAATAACGTATTAACAATGAATTATGAAAAAAACGACACTTGGTGGACTGGGAAAAAACGAACCCAAACGAACCCAAACAAACCCAATTCAAAGCCAATTCCCCAAACGCCAAAAATGAACGTAAATTCAATTATGACAAAGGATTACGAAAATATTTGCCCTTGTGGAGTCCCAAAAAACAAAGCCAATTCAAAGCCAATTTCCAAAAACCCAAAAAATGAACGTAAACTCATTTTGTACAAAGGATTACGAAAATGAATCCACTTTCCGAGCGCAGCAAAACAAACCCAATTTTGCTTCGTATTCGTGTAATGTATTGTTGTGACACAAGTTATGAGTTACCAAGTAGTGCAATTTGGAAGAGATGTCAAAAATGGCTAAACATCTAAACCGTCGTCAGTTCTTCAAAAAATCGCTTATGACTTCCGCCGTTGTTACGTCGGCTTTGAGTTTTGAGGAGAGAGCTTTGTTGGCAGCAAGGGAGAAATCGACCGAGCTGCCGGCTGGTTCGGTTAAGGGTTTGCCTGCCGGCAAAATTCGGGATGTTGAGATTAGCAGGATAATCTGCGGCGGCAATCTGATCGGCGGCTATGCTCACAGCAGAGATTTGATTTACGTGTCTTCCTTGCTAAAGCAGTATTTCACTGAAGCCAAGATCATTGAAACATTGGAGATATGTGAAGAAAGCGGAGTAAATACTATCATTACGAACTCCGGCTCTGCTGAGCTTCTCAAGAAGTACTGGAATGAAAGAGGCGGCCAAATTCAGTGGATTGCGCAAATCGTTCCAAAGACTGATGACCTCACGACAGACGCAAAGAAGGCTATTGATGGCGGAGCCGTTGGGGCATTTCTAATTGGGAACATTGGCGACGAGTGGGCAAGGGACGGCCGGGTCGATTTGATCAGCAAGTTTGTCGAGTTCGCAAAGCAAAATGGAGTGATCGCTGGTGTCGGGGGCCATAATCTCAGGACTCCCACGGCGTGTGAAAGGGCGGGGATAGAGCCCGATTTCTATATGAAGACGTTCCATCGCCCGGATTATTGGTCCGCTCGAAGGCCCGACCAGCACAAGGATGTTATCGACAACTACAGTGCGGACAACTACTGGGACAAGTACCCGGAGAAGACCGTCGAATTTATGAAGACGGTAACAAAACCATGGATTGCTTATAAGGTTTTGGCTGCCGGGGCTATCCATCCGAAGGACGGCTTCAAATTTGCTTTCGAAAACGGTGCTGATTTTCTCTGCGTTGGCATGTTTGATTTTCAGGTTAGAGAGGACGCGATCATCGCAAAAAAGACCTTGTCTGGCCAACTCGATAGGCAGCGTCTCTGGAGAGCCTAAAGAGACTCGCCGTCTCAGATTTGGTGTGGGCTTTCTGAAATAGCTCTGTGTGACGGAGCTTTCCTGGAACGAATCAGGGACAAGATCTTGCCGCTACCTCTTTCTTCGGAATTTCTTCACATATTCGAGGAACTTCTTTGCCGTCCTATCCAGATTTTCGATGTCTCCTCCACCATCCAGGACCTCACACATTTCATAGGCAATATATCCCTGGTAGCCGATTTCTTTGAGTGTGTTGAAAAAAGTTGCGTAATCGATGATGCCCTGTCCGATCGGGACCGCCCGAATCAATGCGTCACGTTGCAGATAATTTGTCAGCGTGTGTTCATAGCGATATTGAGATAGACGCACATAATCGGCTGCGGTGGTGTGAACGATAAAGGGTTTCATCTTCAAAATGGCGGCTCTGATTTCATCAGAGTTCAAACCTTCTAAGGTCGGAGACCAGGCATCAAAAGCAGCCTTGACGTTTGGCAAATTGACTTCCTTTAGAAGCCAGTACATCATATCGTGGTGAACCGCAATATCGTGATGATTCTGCACCGCAAGGGTAACACCATATTCGGCGGCCCTTTGCCCGGCCAGCTTCAGTCCTTGGACGACCATGGCGTATTGCTTGTCGAACGGTACGTCCGGGCGCTGATAACCCGTGAATATACGCACCATGTCGGTTCCCAAGTCGCGGGCCAGTTTGGCCACTTCACCTACGTAACAGGCCTGGATTTCCACGTTAGGGATTCCGGGCTTGTCAACGCCGGCTGTAAAGTCCGTGTATCCGGCCAGGCAGACCAGTTCAAGCCCAAGGCTTTCAATCTTTCGCCGAAGAGCCTTTCTGGCGGCTGCGTCGTAATCCAAAGGGCTAACGTGGGGCCGCTTAGCCACCAACATGACTCCGTCGAATCCCAGCCGCTTTGCTTTGGTCAGAAACTCATCGACGGTCAATCTGGCCTGTCCCCGCCAGACGCCGGCGTAGCTGACAGAATGTAGGCACGTTTTCACCTTGAAATCCTTTGGATTGCCCGTGGGGACTTTCTGGCAGAACGCTTCTTGGCACAGAAGTGACAGCATGACGATCATCGTGAGGTGGGATTTACGCATGGCTAAACTCCTTTCAGGTCAGCAGATTCATAACATTTCAAACGGCAACGTTTCTTGGATACGCTATTGTTTAATTGGCTGACTCCACAATAGCCAAAACTCCGGTAGGCGTCAAACCGAAAGTATCAGATGCTGATTGCGAGCACCGGGGCGAGCGACCACGGCAGGGAGGTGCTCTTGACTATTTGGGGCAGCGCCGCACATTTAAGAAAATGCAACCGAGCCCTTCGCATTTCTTGACGGAGAGTCGCTAATCGCCTATAGTGTATCACTCTTGATGGATGGTGTACGGTATTCGGTGTGTTGGGGCGTGTTGTGATGGCGAAGAAAAGTCAATGTGAGAAGTGTACCGGGCTGTGTTGCAGGTATTTTGCACTGCCGATTGAGACGCCGGAAGAAAAAGGGGACTACGACGATATAAGATGGTATCTGTGCCATAAAGACATAACGGTTTTCGTAGAGGACGGCGATTGGTACATTAACATAAAGAACAAGTGCAAGCACCTGTCTGAAAAAGACTATCACTGCAAGATCTACGATAAGAGGCCGAGAATATGCAGACAGTACCGTCACTCGGACTGCGATTTGGTTGAGGGCGAGTACGACTATGAGCTGCACTTTACGAGCGATAAGCAGATGGAAGAGTATATAAAGATAAAGTTCGACAATAACGTCACGGAAAAGCAGAAAGCAAGAAAGAAAAAGCCACAGAGGTCACAGAGGCCACAGAAGAAGACAAGAAAGTAACATTTCTCAAACAAACGATCTAATATTTTCTCTGTGCTCTCTGTGGCAAAAAAAAGAGAAGAGAAACAGATGAAGATACCGCCGGTAAAAGGAACGAGGGATTTTTATCCGCCGGATATGGCAGTGCGGAACTGGATAATCGACGGCTGGAAGAGGGCTTCTCTGCGCAACGGCTTTGAGGAGTACGATGGGCCGATATTTGAATATTTGAAGATGTTCCAGGTAAAAAGCGGCGATGAGATTGCCGAACAGCTTTTTTCGCTCAAAGACAGAGGCGGCAGGGACCTGGCGCTGCGACCGGAAATTACGCCGACATTGGCACGAATGGTAAACCAGCGAATCAATTCGCTGCCCAAGCCCATAAAGTGGTTCTCGGTTCCACGATTGTTCCGGGCTGAACGTCCACAAAAAGGCCGGCTACGCGAATTCTTCCAGTGGAACGTTGACATAATCGGTGTAGATGATGTCCTGGCTGATGCCGAGGTTATATTCTGCGCTCTGGACTATCTGCGGGAGGTGGGCCTTGGCCCCAATGATGTCGTGGTGAAAATATCCAGCAGAAAAATGCTCGCGGCATTATTACAGTCGATTGGCGTGGCAGAGGATGAATTGGACGATTTGTATGCTGTGCTTGACAAGCGCAGCAGACTACCTGAGGACACGTTTGAAAAAGTGCTTGCAGAAAGCATCATGGATGACGAAAAGCGCACAAGGATACTGGGGCTGATGGGTGTCGAGTCTATCGACCAGCTGAACGCTATGGCGGATTTGACTGAGCAGGCAAGCGAATCAGTAGAGGAGCTTAGGCGGGTGTTTGAGCTTCTTGGCGTCATGGGGGTTGGTGATTATTGCGGATTCGATATCGGCATAGTAAGGGGGCTGGCCTATTATACCGGCATCGTGTATGAGATTTACGATAAGGCCAGCGAGCTTCGTGCTATCGGTGGAGGCGGTAGATATGACAATTTATTGGGACAATTTGGCGGCCCCGCTGTTGCGGCTACCGGCTTCGGCATAGGCGACTGCGTATTGGCAATATTGCTTGAAGAGAAAGGGCTTTTGCAAAAACAGTTGCCGGCGCGCAAGCTGGATTATTTTGTTGCGTGTGTAAACGAAGCCTACAGGCAAGCTGCCGTTAAACTGACGATGGAGTTGCGGTCAGCAGGGTGGACGGCCAGTTTCAGTTACAAGGCAAGCAAACTTAGTAAACAGCTTAAAGAGGCCTCAGACCAAAACGCCACAAGTTGTGTAATCATCGGCTCTGAGATAGAAAATGATCAACTCGTAGTCAAGAATATGGCCATTGGTGCCCAGGAGTTAATTAAGTTTGGCAAATTCCTCCAACAGTGCCACATTGAGTCGTGATGAAGGATTATCGCCGCAATCAGTATGAGCAGGCCTTTGAAAATTGGTTGATTGACAATCGGATTCAATACATTGCGGTAGACGAGCACAAAAAGACAGCCTTTGAACGCTGCAAAATTAAGAGCTTCGATTTTTTAGTGTATGCACATGGCGGGCAGACAATAATTGCTGAGGTCAAGGGTAGAAAGTTCAAGGGGACCAGTTTCGCCAAGTTAGCAGGCCTTGAATGTTGGGTCACAGCCGATGATGTGGATGGCCTGGCAAACTGGCAGAAGATCTTTGGCGCAGGCCATCAGGCTGTATTTGTTTTTACCTACGACGTGGAGAAGATTGACGTCGATTTTGACGGCAGAGATGTTTTCGACTTCAAGGCGAGTAGGTATGTATTCTTTTGTATCAAGCTGGGTGATTATCGCCGCGCTATGAAGCGCCGCAGTCCAAAGTGGCAGACAGTAACACTGCCGGCTGATAAGTTTCGACAGTGCGCTATTGAGATCGGGGAGCTGCTGCTTTGATACTCTCGCGGAATTGCTAATCTTGGTGTTGACTACTGGACGAAGTTGTGAGGACCGGTAAGCTTGCATTTGTAGACTATAGTCTTTCGCAAGAGGCAGCCAGGACGAACGGGCACACGGCCTGGTGAAGATGGCAGGGGTATTACAGAAGATATGTTTCTTTGTGCTGGCTTTGCCGTGTTCGAGTGCCTTTTTCATCTATCACTTCTGACTATCTCCGCGAAGCATGGAAGACTTTACTTTTTTATGGGACCAGCCGATAAATACGTGGCTACATGATTACCAAACAGACATCTACGCTGGGTACTGCGAGCCTGATAATAGCTCGGGTATCATTGTCAAGTAAGAAGTAGTCTTATTTCCGTTGCAGGGGTTCTGCTGCCTCTGTAAAATGCGGCGTTATGCGCAGAATCCTTAATACTATGTTGCTCCTTGCTTCGGCCTTTGCGTGTTCTGCCTTTGTATCAAGCAATGTCCCGCTCGGCCACTGGAGCTACGACGCTATCGACAAGCTCGCCGGACAAGAGCTTATCGATAGCGCTATGATGACCACCAGACCGTTCTCTCGTCTCGAAATGGCCAGGCTCATCGCTGAAGCCGCTGAAAAAGTTCACCAGTTCAACGAGAAAAATGAAATAATCTTAGCGATCCTCGATAGACTTAAAAAGGAATTCAAAGCCGAGTTAATCGCAATGGGTGTCGGGGACGGAGAGATTTACGAGAGCTTCATAAAGCCGGTTGAGGACCCCTATGCTAAATACGTTTTTGCAGACAATAAACCCGACCTTGAAAATCAACGTGGTGACGTGTTTGACAAGCACCGTAATTACAGACTCGGATTTGCCTCACGAATGAAGTTCTTTGATAGAATCTCCTTTTACCTGCACCCGGAATACGTCGATTCATCTACGGACCCAGATCGAGACATAGAGTTAATCGAGGGTTATGGCAAGTTGACTGCCGGCAAGCTGGAGTTTGAGCTGGGCAAGGACTCGCTCTGGTGGGGTCCCGCATATCACGGCTCAATGCTTATGAGCAACAACGCGGAACCGTTCAAGATGCTCAAGATCTCCAATCCACATCCCGTACCGCTGCCCTGGATATTTCGCTGGCTCGGCCCGTTTAAGGCGGTTTGGTTCTTGACCGAACTGGAAAAAGACAGACTCAAGAGCAACGAGCCAAACGAGCCAGACGAGCCAAAACTAATGGGGCTAAGAATCAATTTCAAACCCCACCCGGCTTTCGAATTTGGCCTGTCAAGAGCTATGATGTTCGGCGGATCGGGCAGACCCAGCCTGGGGCTTCGGGATTATTGGCACGTCTTTTGGGCCACTCAAGAAAACAGGCCCGGCAAATTGGATAACAATCAACTGGCTGGGCTGGACGCCTCTATTCTTGTTGGCCTTGGTAGCAAAATGCCTGCAAAATCTATCAAGCTTTATATGGATCTTGCTGCAGAGGACGAGGCAGATGGATTACCGAGTAACTGGGGCAAGTTGTTCGGGATGCAGCTCAACGACATCCTGCAAACGGGCAGAACCGACTTACGCATAGAATACGCGCATAACCGCATTCCCGGCAAACCCAACGCCTTTTACAGCCATGGCATCTATCAGTCAGGCTACACGTACAAAGGCAGAATAATCGGCCATCACATGGGTACAGATGCACACGACTTATTCGTTAGACTCACGCATTATCTTACAAAGGACCTGATTCTCGGCCTTGAGTTCAACAGGGAGGTGAACAACCTCTCGGCAAGACCGCACCAGACTACTGACAAACTCGGAGTTGACCTGACGTCGTTCAGCTCCAGCAACTGGCAATGGAGGGCAGGTTACCGATACGAAAATGCAAATAACAGCCGCCCCGATGACAAAGATGACAATCACATTTTCTATCTTCAATTCATCTATGATTTCTGACAATAGCAACTTGCTAAAGTGCTCGCGTAAGTTAGCAGAGTGGATCGGATTCGAACTCGTTTTTCACCCGCTTTTGAAAAATCACTCAAGTTGCAATGAAGGCATGGCCGATAATATCGATATTGGGGGTTTACGAGTTGGAAGCCTTTGGCAAGCATAACAAGAAAAGGGCCATTGTTTGAAGCAGACTATAAAGATGCTTTGTTGCGTGAACGCCAAAATTTGAATCTTGACAGCGTAACTTGCTGAGATTGAAACACGTCCGTGAATGGCCGTAAACTATGGGGGGCCGTGTTAGAACGATGGCGGAATAATCTGACGAAAGCAGAGTGTGACTTATCGAATAGCTACTACTTTGGTCATCGTCAAATATTTCTTCGCCAAAGAGTAATTTTCTGCTTGAAGCTGTATCATGCAGCCCTATAATCACGGTATGCTACAGCATGACTTACTTGCTAATGGGGCGGTTGGTGGGTGTGTAGGATTCTAAGATAATAGATTAAGCTGATGACAATGGCCCGATAAAAACAATATACTACATGCTTAACCAAGGACGGGGTGTGTCATGGGACGAAGCACACAGGTCAGGGAAGGTGCCCATACAATGGGGGGCAAAACGGCATCGATTACCAAGGAAGTAAGCAGGGATGTCGAGGACATAAAATTTATTTTTGACGGCGAGGTTGCTGGTGCGACTATCGCAGAGGCGACATCGCCTTATCGGCCAACAGCTTCAGAACAACAGAGTCTATACAGGCAAGAGACCTTGATACGCGCTCTGGATATTGCGGGTTCTGTTGCTATTCTTTTTCTTGCGATGCTGCCGATGCTTGTAGTCACCTTACTCGTAAGAATCTTCTCTTCGGGGACGATCTTGTATAGGCAGAAAAGGGTCGGCAAAGACGGAAGGATCTTCACATTATATAAGTTCAGGACAATGGTGAACAATGCCGAAGAGCATACCGGCCCGGTTTGGGCTGCTGAAGATGACCCTCGCGTGACATCAATAGGCAGGGTCCTAAGGAGAACGCGATTAGATGAGCTTCCTCAGTTATTTAATGTGTTATGGGGTGATATGAGTTTGGTGGGGCCTCGGCCGGAACGACCTCATTTTGTAAAACAACATAGGGCCTTGCAGGGGATAAGATTGACAGTCAGGCCGGGATTGACTGGCCTCGCACAGGTAAGAAGTTATTACAACCTAAAGCCCCGACACAAAACAAAGTACGACTATTTGTATATTCGAAAAAGGTGTTTGCTGTTGAATCTATACATATTGTTGCAAACTGTCCCTGTAATCTTCAGCAAAAAGGGATGGTAAAGGTCTTGCCTTGCTTGACAGAAGAGCAATAGACAACTTCCTACATTAGCGTTCCACGCGTTCATTCACCAATTGGCCATGCGTGGTTAAGGTAAGAAATATCGAATAAGAGGTAGAGCCTTAAAGAATTCAACTGCTTCAGGATCAGTCCGTCCCATACACCAGACGTACTTGCCGATCCCTATTTGTGCCAGCACATATTTTCCGAGCGCAACCTGACCGATAGCGACATAGCCGGTTGTTATCTGCCCGGCTCCAAACAGCACCCCAATCGCGATCTGTCCCAGTGCCACCACGCCGGTTGGTAACTGCCCAAAGCCGAATGCAATGCCAATAGCCAACAAACCGACAGAAATCAGGCCGAACGTCAACAAGCCGACCGCTATAAGTCCAGTCGAGACCATACCGACCGGAATAATCCCACGGGCAAAACACCCGATGGCGAACACGCCCTTTGCCCACACGCGTCTTCCGGTTTCGGGATTCTTGCCGTATGTATAGTGCACCAGCGGCAAGCCGAACATCGATTTGTGTGATTTGAATTCGTGATAGCTTGTGCCGTCAGCATAGCCATAGCGCCGCCAGACGCCGAAATTGGTCTCTTCGACCTTATATTCGACTTCTTCTAATAGTAAATTGCCCATCATATCTTCCTTGCGCAAGCCTGCGTCTCGTTTCCGTATTATAATCTTTAGGGACAAAGGTGCAATCATTTAGCTGGAGCGTGAGGGCTTGAATCTGAACGATATTGTCGCTCCGACAGATATCATTCTTAGGCTAAGGGCGATACAGAGTTGGAAAAGTAAGTGGTAGGAAAGAACACTGTATTGTATATTGTAGTGAAATGAGAATCGTAGCCGGCTCAAAACGAGGAATGAGACTGCTTAGCCCCAAGACGCGCGACTCCAGGCCGATTACTGACAGGGTAAAGGAATCGCTTTTCAGCGTCCTTTACAAATATGACCTGCCGGGCGGTGCGGTGGTGGCCGATTTGTTTTGCGGCGTCGGCTCGCTGGGCCTTGAAGCGTTGAGCAGAGGGGCTGAGTTCGTTACCTTCGTGGAGAGGGATGCGAAGATCATTGTGACTTTGAATAGGAATATAGAAAAGGCGGACTTTGTTGGGCAGTCGAAGGTTATGCGGGCCAACGCCTTCAAGGCTGGTGCACCTGTAGTTTTTGAGCAGCGGGAGTACGGCCTTGTTTTTGTTGACCCGCCCTATGCCGCGACGTCCGATGTTCAAGCTGGTTCGCGCCTGGACAGGTTGCTGGATTTGCTGCATCAGCAGGTGAGAGACGACGGGATAGTTGTTGTCAGGACACACGAGCGCATATCTTTGTTGGACGAGTATGGTGAATTTGGAATGGTCGAGCGGCGCCAGTGGGGGACGATGGCCGTTACCATTTTGCGGAAGATGCCCAGATGAGCAATAAGCAGGCAGCTATAAAAGTGATTAAGCGACTGCGGGGCAATGGCTTTGAGGCGTTGCTGGCAGGCGGATGTGTGCGCGATACGCTGCTGGGCAGGCTGGCCAGCGACTACGATGTCGCCACGGATGCCCGTCCCGAAGATGTGATTAAGATGTTCACAAGGACGTTGAAGGTCGGAGCGAAATTCGGCGTAGTGATCGTCTTGGCCCAAGGTCAGCAGGTCGAGGTGGCTACGTTCCGAACTGAAACCGGGTACGCTGACGGCAGACACCCCGGCACCGTCAAGTTCACCGGTGCTACTGAAGATGCCAGCCGGCGAGACTTTACTATCAACGGCATGTTCTATGACCCTGTTGAGCATAAAGTGATCGACTATGTTGACGGACAGTCTGACCTCGAAAGAAACATCATACGAACTATCGGTAAGCCCGAAGAGCGGTTCGGCGAAGACTTTCTGCGAATGCTACGAGCGGTGCGATTTTCCACACAGCTTGACTTTGCGATTGCCCCGGGAACCTTCGCAGCAATCTGCAGCAACGCAAGGAAGATAACCGACATTAGCGGCGAACGCATAGCAGTTGAGTTGGAAGGCATCCTGGCCGGTCCCAATCGTTCCGCCGGAGCGGCTTTGCTGATTGAGAGCGGCCTGGCTGAAGCGATATTTCCCGGCTTTGCCGGTGGGCAGGCACAATGTGCCGTCAGCGTCCTGGGCCAACTGCGACAAAGGGTCGATTTTGCCTTGGCGTTGGCTGGGCTTTTTGCCGGCTGTGCGACGGAATTTGCGGTCCAGAAATGTCGGATTCTGAGGCTCAGCCGAAGTCGAAAGAAACACATAAAATTCTTGCTCACCAACCGGGGCAAGCTGCTCAATGACCGGATGTCGTTGGCTGAATTGAAGAAGATTCTTGCCGAGCCATACTTCTGGGATCTGTACGAGTTGCAAAGGGCGATTGAAAAGGCGGCAGGGGGCGGCAGGAAGGGCTTGGCGCCATTGATAGCCTTGCGCAGAAGAATCAAGGCGCTGGGTGATGTTGAACTGAGGCCGAAGCCGCTGCTGAATGGCCATGACTTGATTCGATTAGGTGCGGTGCCCGGCCCCGCCCTGGGGCAGTTGAGCGAAGAGATGTACATCGCCCAGCTCGAAGGCGTCATAAAAACCTCTGCGCAAGCTGAAAAATGGGCCATCCAATGGCTCAAAAAGCACTCGAGCCACCACTGATCTTTTCGGTTCATCGGGTCAATGCATAGGTGCCCCGAACGATGGGGGCAGGTGGGGTCTTGAAATTGGGTTTGATTGGATTTATTCTCCGGAGGTGTCCGGAGGCACTGATCTTCATAATGTCTTGTGATAAATAAGGTTGCGTTCATTTTGAGCTTTTTGGAGATTGGGTTTGTTTTGGGTTTGTTTTTTTGCAGCCTTCGGCGTAGTTCACTGTCATAATCCTTTGTTA
>DAOWID010000055.1 GCA_030641115.1 Planctomycetota bacterium
ATATTCGGCGTTCTTGAACAAAGGAATCCGCAGTCGGTGTTTGCCCCAGAGGTCATCGTAATCCCGAAACGGCTTGGACGGGTGAACACCAAATGAGATATACAATTCCTCATTCTCCTTATTCGAGCGAACAAGTGTCGTAGCGTGCTTAGCTTGCTCGACAGTGAAGACATCTCGGGGCATCTTTCTGCCGAAGAGCTCTACGAATTTTGTCATAAGCATTTCGCTTATAAGGTCGAATTCGTCAGGGACAACCAGATAGAATGCTTTGTACTTGCGGAAACTGTCCTTTTTGGCGAATTCCTTAAGCGATCGATTAACACGACCTTTGATGTGCTGGAGAATCTTCTTAGCTTCCTTGTGTGGGCTTCTGGTTTCCGCTCTCAAGATCATGCCCATGTAGGTTGAGGTGTTGTATGTGTAGGGTTCGGGCACGTGAGGAAAGACGAAGACCTTTCCGTTCTTACAAGCGATATAGCTGCCGGCAGGAGCGCCTGGGTTGCATGTCAAGAGTGTAAGTCGTTCAGCTATCTTTGTGCTTTTGCTTAGATATTTGGCGATATCTGGGGCGTGTTTTCCTCCGGAGGCTGAGATTAAGATGGCGTGGTCGATTGATCCTATTGGTCGTAACGCCACTTTGTAAGTGCTTTCATTTGCGAAAACGGCATCCCGGTTTCTGAAAATAATTCTGCCTGCCGCGAGGGCATTTCCACTTCCAAAAACATAATATCTTTTGTCTTTGGGAAAACGAGCCCCAGGCAATCTGCGATGGATGAGAAGTTCTAAGGCATTCAGTACGCAAACGTCGAGGTCAATGAGTTCTGTTGCGCTAAAATCCTTCATCGTTTCTCCCGTTTAACAGAATGTCTGCTGTTGAATACGTTGCGACTTCAGGCTCGACAGAGCCGCGTCAATTCACGCAATATCATATTGATTGATTTTAGGCTGGCCATTCTATATATTAAGCCCCGAAAGTAAAGTCAAATTTGTAGGAAATCAGCTATGGAATTGGGAAAGGAAGATCTCAAGCAAGCGGCTTTGTGGGAACCAGGCGACGACAAGAAGGTTCGCTGTAAGCTATGCAATTGGCGATGCTCGATTGATGACGGTAAATTGGGTCGGTGCTGCGTTCGCAAAAACATAGACGGCACATTGTATTCGCTGACCTATGACAAGTTGTGTTCGGCTAATCCCGACCCAATAGAGAAAAAGCCTCTCTTTCATTTTCAGCCTGGCTCGCAGAGTTTTTCGATTGCGACGATGGGCTGCAATTTTCGTTGCGAGTTCTGTCAGAACTGGCAGATAAGCCAAGCGGCTCTGGAGGATGGACGTATCGATGGTCAAGCTATGAGCCCAGAGAAAATAGTCGACGCAGCAGTGCGATACGATTGCAAGAGTATCGCCTATACTTATACCGAGCCGACGGTTTTTATGGAGTTGTGCAATGACTGTGGTCGCCTCGCAAAAGAGCACGGTCTGACGAATGTCTTTGTAAGTAACGGCTATATGACGCGCGAAGCGATTGATTTTGCCGGCGAGTGGCTCAACGGGATAAACGTAGACTTAAAGGCATTCAGCGAGGACTATTATACGCGTCTTTGCAAGGCGCGGTTGCAGCCGGTTCTTGATACGATCAGCTATATTGCAAGCCAGACGAACATTTGGCTTGAGGTTACCACCTTGCTGGTGCCGGGAGAAAACGATTCCGACGATGAGTTGAAGAAGCTCGCTGACTTTATCGTTACGAAAGCTGGTCCTGACGTGCCCTGGCATATCAGCAGGTTCCATCCGCAGTATAAGTATCTGGATTCGGCTCCTACGCCTGTGAGTAGCCTGGAGCGTGCGTATGACGTGGGCAAGGCGACAGGTTTGCGTTATGTCTACCTTGGCAATGTGCCGGGGGCACAATCCGAGAGTACGTTCTGCTACAAATGTGGCAGAATGCTGATTGAACGTGTTGGCTACAGAATAGTCGCCAATCACATAAAGGATTCGTGCTGTCCGGATTGCGGCACGCAGATTGCGGGTTTCGAGCTTTAGAGAATAAGCATCAAGAAACTTGGGAAGGTAGTGAAAGACGAAGTGGATTCACCTTTTCGCGAGAATAATAAGGACAATTGATGAAGATAATCGCGGATGGAAATATTCCGTTTGTGGGGGAGTGTTTTTCGTCGCTTGGCGAAGTCGCGCTCGTTAGCGGCCGAGAGATGACGCCAAGTCTGGTTGCGGGGGCGGATGTTCTGCTGGTTCGTAGTGTCACGCCGCTTGGTGCGGATTTGTTAGCTGGGAGTCGCGTTTGCTTCGTCGGCACGGCGACTATCGGGCTTGATCATGTCGATATTGAGTATCTATCGCGAAACAATATCGGCTTTGCGTCGGCACCGGGGTCCAATGCCAACTCGGCTGCGGAATACGTTGTTGCCGCGCTGCTTGAAATAGGTCAGAGGCACAATATTAGCCTGGAAGGACAATCAATTGGTATTGTGGGTGCAGGCAATGTTGGCAGCAGAGTGGCTAAGAAAACCGGAGCTTTGGGTATGAGAGTATGTCTCAATGACCCGCCTTTGCATAGGCAGAGTGGCGACCCAAAATACCTGCCAATAGAAGGACTTTTTGACTGCGATTTCATAACGCTTCATACGCCCTTGACTTTAGAGGGCATCGATAAAACATTTCATTTAGCCAATGAGAGGTTCTTTGAATCGTTGAAAGCCGGGTGCGTCTTTATCAATACTTCCCGCGGCGGTGTAGTTGACAGTAGCGCTCTTAAAGCAGTGATTGGGGCGGGCAAATTGAAAGCTACTGTACTTGATGTCTGGGAGGACGAGCCGAATATCGA
>DAOWID010000166.1 GCA_030641115.1 Planctomycetota bacterium
ACATGGACTTTGGTTGTTGTCGGTCGCAATTCTCACCTGTGACGTTTCCGTCTCAGCGCTGGCCTGATCGCCTTGCTTAAAACGACTGGCGCGCTGTTAGCTGGCCAACATCGTCAAGAGCGGTGTCTTTTCCAAATCATGTTCAACGACAGCAAGACACACGCGAATCCGAGGAAAAAGCAGAATCGTTGCCAGAAATGATTTGCTGTGGGGAATTGAATGCCGAAGTGGTCGCAGAGGCTGCTGACCAGGGGCCAGGACCAAAGAAGCTCAGGCCCAATCAGAACCGAAAGAGCAGATGCCAACAAGACTATAGTAACCTGACGTATCCTGTTCTCCCCCCATTGGACTGGCAGTATGCCTGCGCGAAGCAGGAAGACAACAGCCAGAATGGTACCTGCAGTCAAGGTTGCCAGCATTGTACCGCCCACTACGTGCGCGAGTGTTGGGCCCAGCGCTGCTATCAGAAGAACAACTATGATGACGACCAAACGGGCTATTACTGTGAGGTCTCGTGTGCTGTTCTTTGACCTCTTCATTCTGAGTCTCCAAGTAGATACAGCATGTATTTCAGACTCGGCGGCCAGTCACCATGGGCTATTGCCTCGTGAGCCAAAGACTACCAAGGTGCTATTCTGGCACGGTTAGTCCAGGTAGGGTTTGCACAGTCGCAGCAAGTCTTCTCATACAGGGTGCATTTCATCGACTGAACCAGCCGTGCTTCTACTTATTTGTATGAACAAGGCGGACAAACTCGCAAAAATCATCGAATATTCTGGTCTTTCTTTGAGGGGTTATGGAAAGAGAATCTACCGTAGCTTGATTTATGGGCCGACAGATGACACTGACGCGAGTTTGGTTCACTGCCAGAAAATGATATCAACGGCATCGCACGCTGCGCGATGAAAAGCGGTATCGCGAAAGAGGCTGAGCTTTGAACTGGGAAAAAGAGCCTGGTCAGTCTGGTTCCCAGCGTCTTGCGTCGATACATGGCCGTAGTCACGTGCAGAGCCCCTTTTACTGGCGATCTCCTTTGAACATACTCAAACATGATGTCACAGGCGGGCGGCACCAATCAGAGCGTTTTTTTTATTTTTCTGTGCGGATGACCTTAGGTAAGATATATATATACTTAGGACGAAGTGCTGGAATGGCAAGGAGCAACCTGTTATGGTGGAGCCAACTGGTAGACCCGACTCCCGGAACCAGCCAATTGGGCAAGAGGGAGGCAGGGGACCACGGGATGCGAGCCAGAATCTTGTATCGGCCGAATTGGAGTCCCATATTGAGGGCATGTACAGGTACGCCAAGACATTGACTCGAAATCCCGACTTTGCCGAGGACGTGTGCCACACAGTCATTATGAGAGTACTCGGGCAGGGGAAACCCGATCTCACCACTTATGAGAGTTTGCGTCCATACTTGTACACCAGTGTGCGTCGGGAAGTCAATGCCAGGCGCAAGAGGCAGGGAACGAAGGTTCGGCTTCTCAAGAAGCTTGAGGTAGACAAAACCTTGGAGGCAGAGTCAAATCCTTTGATTCGCGTAATAGCGGCAGAAAGAAGGAGGCGGTTAGCAACAGCCATCCTGGACTTGTCGAAGAAAACGCGGCGGGCTATTGAACTTTGGAAGGATGGCCTGCCCTACGTTAAGATGGCGAAAGAACTTGGTGTAAGTCCCAACACGGCGAGCAGTTGGGTGAAGCAGGGATTAAACGATTTAAGAAAAACACTGGAAGAAGGAGCAGTACCCGATGAGTCGAAAACCAGCCCAAGCAAATAACAAGGTTGCTGAGTTGTTTTCGCAAATTCAAGTCTGTTTTATGGCTCTTTCGCCAGAAGAAGCTGGACAGGCGCAACTGTTTTTTGATAGTCAGCTCAGCTTTACTGAAATAGCGGACATACATGACTTGGATCTTGGAAAACCCAAGGAGACTATCACTAATTTCTTGGCGGGGCTGTTGAAGAATACACCTGCGTTGCATCAGTTGCTACCCTCCTCTTGTTCGGAAGGGAAGAAAATGCGCAGCAACTTCCGAGAAGAAGCCATGTTGCTAATTGATGCTTGTGGAGAACCTGATTCCGCTGGGGCAAGGATCAGAGAGCTAATTGGCGGGGCGATTCGGATCAGTATTCCACCGGTCCCCCCCAGCCTCCGTTTTGAAGCAATTGTCGCTACGAGTACCATCCATTCCTCCTGGCGTTCAGCCAAATCAAGTGTGGGCAGAAAGCCGGCAGAAAGTGGACCAAGTAAGACAAGGTTACGTGTGGGCACCGAACGGGACACAATATCGCCAGCGATAGAGCAGATGGTCAAGCCTAGTTCACGTTTTCGGCAGAAAGCCGAAGCAGTAAAGCACATGCGGACTATAGCAGTTGTTAATCAAAAGGGTGGTTGTGGCAAGACAACCGTATCAATAAACTTGGCAAGTACGCTGGCTGAAACGGGCAAGAAAGTCTTACTGGTTGATATGGATCCGCAGTCCCATTGCGCAGTCGGTCTTGCCGTGCCCGAAGAGCAGGTTGAGCAAAGTATCTACGATGTGCTCATAAGCAACAGCAGAAACGAACCGATCAGGCTCACCGAAATACTCTGGCAGATCAGCGACAGGTTAGAGCTGGCGCCAGCCAGCATAGACCTATCTGCGTTCGAGCAGCAAATGGCCGGTGTTGATGAGCGCGAAAGCTGCCTCAAAGAAGTCTTGGACGAGATAAGCAGCGAGTATGACTACACAGTAGTCGATTGTCCCCCAGCCGTCGGTCTATTGACCTTCAATGCACTCAGGGCAGCCACCGATGTTATTGTCCCTGTCGAGACAGGTTACTTTGCGCTGCACGGGCTAAGCAAACAGCTTGAAACCCTCAGTATACTCTGCAAACGCTGCAAGCAGCAGGTTAATGTTCGGGTTCTGGCCAGCATGTACGATGTAAGGACCAAAATGGCCAGGGAGATCTTGGCGGAACTAAGGACCCATTTCGCTGACAAAATGTTGAACACAGTCGTCAATTTCAATACTAAGATAAAGGAAGCATCGAGTTTCGGCCAGCCCGTAAACGAATACGATGCCGCCAGCAAGGGGCACCAAGATTTCCGCTCATTGGCTGAGGAAGTTATCGGCTCTGAATCGAAGCAGCAAAGCTGGCAGCTTGTTAATTCCTTAGCTGACCAGCTCGATTCCATTAGCACTACTGCTGATGAGTTGTTGCAGGCTACAAAGCCTGAGCAAGCTCCGCAGGCCGAGCAGCGGGGCCTCGAAGGGCCGACTCCGTCGGCCGATACCGATGCCAAGCTTGCTGACTATTATGGCGTCAACCAGGTAAATGATGCCGTCGTATTTGTAACACTGTATCCGCGTGCCGACAGTGTGCAGCTTGCTGGCGACTTTAATAGTTGGCAGCCGGACCAGAATCCTATGGAGAGAGTCGGCGACAGCGGCATCTGGCAAACCGAGATCAAGCTGCCGCAGGGCAAATATCGCTATCGCCTGGTTGTTGACGGCCAATGGCAGCAGGATCCGTACAACGGGTTGACCGAATTGGATCCGTTGGGCCAATTGAACTCTGTCGTGGAAGTGAAGGACGTACGAGCTGGCAGTCAGACGACGTTGAAAACAGGAGACGTCATTCTGCCTCACCGTCACCGGGCTAACAAAAAGCCCCATGAAAAAAGTGGCTCTTGTCCTAAGAGTGTCCCGGAGACGTTCTGTTAGAGTGGAGACGAATGTGAGATATCATTTAGCCTGTTAGTTTAGTTACATCATTATGTAGTCTTGTTGCTATTGGAAGAAATTTAACAGGCAAACTGTGAGTTTCATCCCTCAAGCAGGCCGCCAATCTTGCCTGCCAAGAAAGGAAAAACGAGCAGCAGTACACGTTATTCCAATCCACTATAACTCCTTGCTGCCAAGCCTATAACGGCAACCGGCTGGCTCTGCATTAGCCGCGAAGTTATTATACGGCAACCACAATCACATACCTTTTAGGGAAAATATTCTTGCGTTTTTCGATAACATCCTATAAAATATGGCTGTTAGCTGTACAAGCTCGGATTCTCTGGATTCCGAACGCGTTGCATACAGTATTTGACGGATGGTAGGGAAACATTAAACATTTGCCCGCGGCAGGATATGTACGCGCGCGAGACAGAACGAGGATTTGTTGTGATTCTTGTCATCGCGGCGGGAACCCGGCCATCTGCTCTGGCGGCACGGCTTTGCTGTAACTGCACCTACATCAGTCCCCGACGGCTTAGTCAGAGGAAGCCTTAAAGTAAATTAACCTATTGTCAACAACTAATTTGGAGAAGAAATTATGTAACCGTTCACAGCGTACAAGTTGCGTTCTTGGGGTCATTGCGAGGAGTTTTACGACGAAGCAATCTAAAATGGTGCCCGTTCACAGTTTTTTTATTGGTGTGATGGTTTGAGGTGGGTTCTGGTATAGGATTTGCAACA
>DAOWID010000255.1 GCA_030641115.1 Planctomycetota bacterium
ACAGCATCTTTACTGCGGGCGCCGAAGCCGTTCTGCTCGACCGCACGCCCATACCGGGTGAAAAAGAGGGCAAGGGCTGGGGCGGTTACGCGGGACTGTCAGTGCGTGTGGCCAAGGGTGTTTCTGACTGGCAGGTCATTGATAGCGAAGGTCGAAAAAACATGCAGGCCCACGGCAAAGGTGCTCGCTGGATGGACTTTAGCGGCCAGACCGCCACTGGCAAAACAGCGGGAGTCGCTATCTTCGACCATCCGAGCAATTTGCGACATCCAACACCTTGGTATGTCGCTATGGATGCGAACGTGCCATTTGGCTATTTCAGCCCCGCACTTCTGTTCAATAAGTCGTACACCCTTCCAGCGCGAAAGAGCCTTGCGATGAGATACCGCGTTTTGATTCATCCCGGCCGAGCAGATAAGGACCTGCTGGAGAGCGAATGGAGGCAATTCCGCGAGTTGAAAGACCCGAGCAGACGCAGAAAGTAGTCTCTGCCGAAACCAAAATCGGCGAGTGAAATCATAACGTGCGCAAGAATCTTATCCGAAGGCCTTGCACTTCCGTCACCAGGTGGGCTATAGTGATACCAGGCCAGGTCATTTGTCAGATTGACCATACCTGAGTCGGAAGTGTCGGCTAAGGAAAGCCTTCTTTAATGAAGAGGGTCAGCTATCATGCGCAGAACAAGAGCCTTTAACGGGTTAGGATTTGGGATTGCTAACGAGCAAGACAGAAGATTTCTAACGAGCCTGCTTAGAGAAAAACTCTCTAACGGGACGGGGTTTACATTAATAGAGCTCTTGGTGGTAATAGCCATCATCGCCTTGTTGATGGCGATACTCATGCCTGCGTTGCAGCGGGTCAAAAGACAGGCAAAAGCAGTCGCCTGCCAGTCGAACCTGAAACAATGGGACATTATCTTTTCGATGTATACGAACGACAACGATGGTAGGTTTCCCGGCTGGCTTGACGCGGGGGACACGTGGCCGCATCTGCTCAAGGTGCTGTGGCCTTACTATCGTGACACTAATGATCTGTTCGTGTGCCCAATGGCCGTGAAACCAAGGCACGAAGGCGCGCTTTTGTTGGGCGGGCACTGGGGCGGCAAGTTCTCAGCCTGGAGCCTTCGCGGCAGAATAACCGGCGGAAGAATAGATGGCAGCTTAGGCCTGAACTACTGGGCTCAGTATGTACGAGGGGCTGATGTTGACGGATCGCGAGCTTCGATGTTCTGGAAGAATGCCTCTGCCAAAGGCGCAGGTAATATCCCCGTGTTGCTGGATAGCATTTTATGGTGGGCGTGCCCATCGGCGGACGGCAGTCCCCCGGAACATGACGATGTGTGGACGGCCGAGTCACTATATAGCTGCGTCAACCGGCATGATGGGTATGTCAATGCCGTCTTCATGGATTGGTCCAGTCGAAAGGTGGGACTCAAGGAGTTGTGGACCCTGAAGTGGCACCGCAAGTTTGATACACAAGGGCCCTGGACCAGAGCCGGGGGCGTCCAGCCCGATGACTGGCCCAGGTGGATGAGAAACTTCAAAGACTATTAAGAATAATGGCGTTGAAAACTTTTGAATTTTTTTTATTTTTTTGCTTGCAATCCCTACAAGTGTAAAGTAATATCGACTTAGTTAAAGATAATGGAGGCTATTATGGCAAAGAAGAGCTATGAGCTTACCGAAGGTGAATGGGCCATCATTCAGGCTGTTTGGGATAGCGAGCCTTGTGCAGCCCCGACCGTTCAGGAAGAGCTTGCCGGCCAGAAGAAATGGACCTATAGCACCGTCAAGACGATGATGGACCGAATGGTGGCCAAAGGGCTGCTAACGACCAAGAAGATCCGCAACCTTATTTTGTACCGCTCAGCTATCACCAGGAAACAGGCCCAAAAAGGTGAAATTATGCGGGCGCTTAAGCGGGCGTTTGATGGAGCGCTTACGCCGATGATGCAGTTTCTGCTGGATAATCATAAGTTATCGCAGAAACAATTGGCTGAGCTGGAGGCACTAATCAAGAGAAAACGAGGAAAATCAAAAAGCCACAGTGGACGCAGAGGAAAATAAGAAAAAAGAGGCGTCTTACCAAGTGGAGGACGCATTATGAATACGGTAATAGAACAGATTAATTCGATAGGCCAGTGGTTTGTCGAATTTGCCGGGCCGATGCTCCTGCAGTCAAGCGTGCTGATTTTGATCCTATTGGTTGTTGACTTTGCGTTGCGGAAGAAGGTGCGTGCGGTGTTTCGGTATTGGATATGGATGCTCGTGCTTGTCAAGCTCGTCTTGCCGACCTCGCTGTCATCGCCGGTCAGTTTGGGATATTGGCTTGCCGATAAGCTACCTGCTTTAGAGATTCGACCCAGTGGCATGGAGCCTGACATGGTTGAGCCGGCGCCCACGATTTTGCCGCCAGTTATCGACCTTACGAATATTGACGTGAGCAGCTACGCACAGCCGGTTGAACCGGTTTTACCTGTTCCTGGGCCAGTTGCGTTTAAGCCGACCGGTCCACCAGAAGCACAGGTGACGCCGGTGAAGTGGCAAGGAGTGGCATTCTTAGCTTGGCTGGCGGTAGCAGCGGCAATGGGCCTGTTGTTATTGCAGCGCGCGCTTTTTGTAAGGGGACTTGTTGCACAGGCCAGAAATGCCAACAAGCCGATGAGTCAGACGCTTGAGGAATGCTGCAGATGCATTGGTGTGCGAAGAAAGGTCGGCCTGAAGGTTTCACCAAACGCAACAACTCCGGCGGTGTGTGGATTATTTCGACCAGTGATTTTGGTGCCGCAGAATCTTCGCTCGAGCTTAGAGTCGCGTCACTTGCGGACGGTTTTGCTGCACGAGCTTGCGCACATCAAGCGTGGCGATTTGTGGGTGAATTTGGCACAGACCGCTCTTCAGATTGCCTATTTCTATAATCCTCTGCTTTGGTTTGCCAATGCGATAATTCGCAGGGTCCGCGAGCAGGCCGTTGATGAGGCGGTGCTGGTCGCGATGGGTGAAAAAGCACAGCAGTATCCGCAGATACTTGTGGACGTTGCAAAGTTATCATTTAAGCGCCCGGCTCTGAGCTTGCGACTGATCGGCGTTGTGGAATCCAAAAGCGCACTGACTGCCCGGATTAAGCATATCCTCAGCCGCCCAATGCCGAAAAGTGCAAAACTTGGCATTGTAGGTGTTCTTGCTGTTATCATTGCTGCGGCAATCCTACTGCCTATGGCAGAAGCAGAGAGAAATCAAAAGCTATTAAGGGGAATAGATGAAAAATTGAAAGTAACGGATAAAGCTGGCGAATTAACGATCAATTCAATCTATATGCATTCACCAAATGGCAAGAGCTTCATGGGGACAAATAAGGTTACTATGTGTGTAGACGTAACCAATAATTCTGAAAAGGATATTTATCTGGGTCTTGAATATTACACTGATTCTGGCACGATAGCAAAAGTCTTCTCTCCGGGAGCTTCAAGTCTCGCTCAAATCGGGAAAGTTCCCGCAAACTGGCAGGGTAAATTGGAGTATCCGATTCGTTACAGTCGCTTCGCTAAAGGCGGTTATGTAAAAATTACTTTGGCGAGATGTGCTGTCAAAGAAAATATGAAAGAGACTAAATTGGCTTTTTTACCAACTGATTCAGAAACCTTGTACAAGAAGAAATACAATATCGTACCGATTGACGATACGCAACCGGATGCAGGTGTTTTAACTGATTCTTCCTTTACTGCTACACTGGCGAATGGTGTTACCGTTGAGCTGGTTGGGCTGACGCATCATGTACTCGCGCCGTACGAAAATGCCGAGCCGTTGACCTGGTGGCGGCCGGACGGCAGCAAATCGACAATATCACCATATTGGCGGCTCGGCAGATCGTGGCTGGTTAGCTCCGATGAAACCTGCTACGACGTCTTGCTCAACGTTCAAGGCGCAGAACACTATGGGCTGAGAGGAGAAACCGCCCTTGCCAGGGCCCACATTCCGCACCTGAATCCACTGGATGTGGACGGCAAGCGAATGGAATCGTTCGACAAGCGTGTCATCATATGCAGCTTCAAGAAGAATCAGGACAAAGGCATAATTCGCGTCGGCATCGCCTCCGGCCCTTGGCAGGAGATCGAATCCTGGAAGTATCGTTGGGCCAGCGGCGAACCCCATAACGTCGCCGTCAAGAGCGAATCTGCGTTGGTGCTTGAGTGGCCGCGCCAACATGGAAATTCAGTAGTCGTAGAGATTACCCACAAGTACACAGACGAGGACAGACAACTGCTCGTCATTGACAAAGATGGCAAAACGCGCTCAGCCCAAAGCCGTGCAGGCGTTGGTACCGGTGTCGGGCTCATCAGAGATATCTACCGTTTCGATAATCTCGACCGCAAGGACATGGGTACTCTTAAGTTCCAAACGCGACCGTATCACTGGGTCCAGTTTAACAATGTGTCCCTTAAGCCAGGCGTCAAAACCAATGAGCAGGTTGAGGTTGAGCAAGGCAATAAATCATCCGAATCCAAAGATGCCGAGGATTATGAAAAAATGCCATCCGATTCGGTGCTGGTACGTGTCGTAGACACAAAAGGTCGTATCATACCCATTAAAGATGTACCCTACACACGGATTTACTACAGAGATGCTACCACCGGCAACCCCACAGGTTGGCAAATAGATTTGCAAATTGAAAAGGCTCTTTCAGATGGCTCCCTCCTTGTGAATCACAGAGATGTCCTCGTAAGAAAGTTCCTGGGCATGAATCGGGAAACGAAAAGAAATGACTACACGATAAGCATGTGCTTCCAACCGGAAGAAGGCCCCGTCTTTTCCGCTACCATGCTCTACCCCCAGAAAGCGACTGAGACCCTAAGTTTTGTTGTTCCACCCAGGACAAAAGTTGCAGGCGTTGGAAATGTAGCCCCAGATGAACTGGCAGGCAGAGTAGTCGATGTTGATGGCAATCCCATCGCAGGTGCAACCATCAGCGTCTATCCCGATCATCGGGGACTTGAGAATCATCCATTTAATACAGATAGCAAGGGGGCTTTCCGTATGCCAGGGTTTGGCGATAGATGGTGTTTGTATGTAAAGGTAGAGAAAGATGGCTATGCAACGCAGTGGCTGACCGATTTCGAAATTGGCAAAAATTTCATCGTTACGATGGATCAAAGTACCGTTTTGCAAGGGATATTCGTCAACGATAGCGGCGAACAGGCAGGCCGAACGCAGATCACCTTAGCTAAGTATAAGCTGACAATGCAGCCGAGACGGGGCAATAGTGTCGGCCCCATTACTATTACACACGAGACAGACGATAAAGGCTCGTATGATTTCCCGATTGAACCAGGTCTCTATGACGTTAAGGTTGCCAGTGAGTCAGGTTTGTTTAACAGGTCGAGAGTTTTCATTGGTGCTGGTCAGATTGTTTCCCTTCCATCCGTATTGAAACCAGGTATTCGCTTCGCGGTTAAGGTGGTTGACAGTTTAACAAACAAACCAATTAAAGGGGTTGACTTGTGGATTGACTCACATACTACCGGCCGTGTGGATATGAAAGAAGGTTCGCAAAGGAAAACGAACTGGCGTGGATCGGCAGTCTGGGAATCTCTTATGCCAGGTAATACGAGATTCAGTATCATGAAAAAGGGTTATTGTCGCTGGTGGTCT